>NZ_ARQF01000014.1 GCF_000384815.1 Halodesulfovibrio aestuarii DSM 17919 = ATCC 29578 | reverse complement strand
CCAAGAAATGGACGGTGGCGCGTATTCGATACCCGGAGAAGAGTTTTTAGCCACGCCATTAACTGCATAGATTGCCCCTTCCTTGATCCAGTAACAAGCGGAGCCATCAACAATAACGAATGTACCGTTTGCAGCTGGAACGCTTTTACTGTTCCGGAACTGGCCCGGGTTGTTCATAGTGCTCTTAACAAGCTTTGCATTGGGATCGTCAACAGAAGTGTCTCCACCACATCCAGCAAGAGCTAGCAAGGTGAGCGCAAGAAGCGTTACAAGAATTTTCCGCATAGGCTATCTGCCTCCATCGTAGTAAAATTATTAGAGGTAGTTGTTTAAGATAAAAACGGAAATAAGAAAATAAAAATGCCCTCACCAAAATTTGATGAGGGCTTGCTTGTTCTTCCGGATCAGCGTGGCCAACTCTTCGCGAGTTAGCCTGTAAAGTTACCAGATTCTACTAGTCATAGACCAGTGCCGATGTCGTAGGTGGTGGCGGTGGTGGTTTTGAGGTGCCTTCTGCGGTGTAGTGTTGAGCTGTGAGCTGTGTTTTTAAATTAGCCTTGTCGTCTATGAGTTGCTGTATCGTGGTGTGTTGTCGTGCATTGCAGACCATCAGGAAGCAGAGAGCGCCAAAGAGAATGACGATAGCGAATACATCAAGCCACTGCATACTTAGCCCTTCCTTTTGATCGTTCGGTTAAAGTCGGTCTTTAGATACGTTGCATGTAAATTCTTTCGCTACGGGTACGCCGTAGCCTTTTTTTTGAGCATTGGAAGTTGTGTAGCCGTAGAGACATTTAAGCGGCCGCGTAGCTGCACCAGTGTAGATGTATGAGAACTGGCATTCTTTGCACGGCGTCTCGTCTGGGTTGGCTTCGCGGTAGAAGGTCATGCTATTTTTCTTCCTTCGCTATCTCGGTTAAGAACTCGGTAACTTCTAGCATGGTTGTTTTGTCGAGCAGGTTGATAGGTTGCCATGCTGTAACTTTGTGCAGTCGATGTTTTCTTTCGTGTTTGTTTGTGGTCATGAGAACGGACTTGTCGTCCTTACCGATGGCAAGGTGTTCTGTTGTCATATCGAGGCGTTCATCGTCGTTGTAGTGCTCGAGCAGTACGCGGCTGATTTGGTTAATAGGTGGGATTTCTAATTCTACCGGAGTCCAAAGCTTTCGATCTAATTTGTTCATCTTCCCTTTCTCCTTAAAAAGTTACTCTACCTGCAACACCGCCCACGCTTAATAAGCGTGGGCGGTGGCCGTTGAGGTGTAGACCCTGTCCGGCGTTGTGCTTCTGTTCTGCT
This sequence comes from Halodesulfovibrio aestuarii DSM 17919 = ATCC 29578, assembly GCF_000384815.1. Lineage (NCBI taxonomy): Bacteria > Pseudomonadati > Thermodesulfobacteriota > Desulfovibrionia > Desulfovibrionales > Desulfovibrionaceae > Halodesulfovibrio > Halodesulfovibrio aestuarii. Next base: position 31,499 of record NZ_ARQF01000014.1, on the reverse strand, counting down.
GTGTATTGTTAGACGTCATGACGTCATGACGTCTTAATGTCTTGCCCGCTGTGTGTGGCAGCGGGCGTCGTCTGGAGTCTTCCTATGTCCGCTAATCAACCGTCCAACCATTCTCTTTTGATATATGGCTATCAAGCTATCATGCTATCATAATAGCTTGTTTGCTTGCGTTGCGCCGTGCGTGGGGGAGCTAGCACGGCGCACAATGGATGTAATCGCCTAGCTCTGGTGACACGTTCCGTAATGGCTCGTTAAATTCTTTTTTTGCGTAGCTTACTCTAGCTTCCAGCAATTTTTCAGGAAGCGCGTTAAGTAGCTTTAATGCATCGGCTGCCGAGTGCGTTTGTGTTGCGCCAGCGTAAACAGGAATAACAGCGACAAAGCCATGAGATTCTAAACGCATGCGTAGTTCTATGCCGCCCGACCTTTCTTGTTGAAACACTGCAACTCGCATGCCCTGTATAGAAAAATCTCTTTTGTAATTTAAATCTCTACAGATATTCATGATTTGTAAATTCCTGTTGCTTTAATCAACACGTTAATATTCCGGTTGTACAAAGACAGTTTTGTGTATACCTTCGGGCAATTACGTTTGTGAGTGAGTACTTGCACAACATCAAGTTTGTACAAATGAAATGTTGCAGTGCATTACATCTATTCACAGAGCGTTCTATGCGGTAACTATACGTTGTTATGAGGCATTACTACGCCGTGCATAATTTCTTGCTTTGATCTTACCGAACCGTACACGGTGGCGAAGCTTCGCATAGTTAGTAGATGGGATTTGAGAAGAAGTTTTTTTCTCTCTTCCATGCACAACCCTTACCAATTGGTAAGGGTTGTGGCAAGTGTGAAAGTTAGCTTCTAAGGAGGAGGGGGATTTGTTAAGAAAAGAAATATTGCAAATAGGTTTTTGTGAAATGTCTTTATTATCAGGTGCTAAGTCTAGTTTTTACAACAAAACTTTTAGTGAGCTTGAAAATAAAAAATGGACTTTTATAGAGTTTGAGCATTGTCTCGATGCCTTGCTGAACGGTAAGGACTATATGGTCTCATGTACTAGCGGCGATGTGGTGCTTCGTTCGTTGAATTGTGCTGGGGGGGGGGTCAACGGTCGAGGCTGTACTGGTTAAAGATTTCTGTTCATCCAACTAACATGCCCGACGATTTTAAAATCTGGATTAGAAGCGCTACTTGTGAGTTCATCTGCTGTTTCTGAATCGAACATTGCGACAATATTTTCTTTCTTAGGGAAAAGGCGAGCTAATATTTTTTCACCCTTGATTGAGATACAAAATATTTCTCCAGGTTTAACGTCTGCGTGATCTGGATTGACAAGGACGTCGTCGCCTTTGTTGATTGTAGGAGACATAAGGTTGTCTTTTACTGTTAAAACGAAACAATTAGAGTGAGTTGGGGATATCGACTCAAGCCACTTTATGCTGAATGGGTGAGTTGTGTAGAGCTTTACTGCGTCTTTCCATTTCCCATGCTCATCTGTGTATTGTTTTATTTGTTCAAGATAAGTTGTTTGATCTTGTCCAGAGCTTTCTTTTAGTTGGCTTACTATAGCTAATATTTTGAGTTCATTAATAGAGAGTTGCTGCATTAATTCTTTGTCAGTGAGGTCTAGGAAATTAGCCATTCTTATGGCGTCGATGAGTCTGAGATTGCTACGCTCTCCGTTTAACCATCTGGTAATAGTGGCTCCTGAAACGCCAAGTCTTCTTGCTATTTCAGCTTTTGATATCCCTTTGGTAATTTGAAGATTCATAGCATCAATAAGATACGTTAAGATCTTGTTATATGTTGTTACAGATTTGGCTTGTTTAATTAGTGACATATCTACCTCTTTTTTGTCTTTTTTAAGACATAGAGGCTTTCGTGTGGGTAAGTGTTTTATCTTCATAGTCTTGACAAAGTGAAAGGTTTGCAGCAAAAAAAGCAAAGTGCCATTAGTTGTCACTAAGCCGTATGCCAATAAATTAGGTGATATCCTTGTACTATTTCGGTTCTATGGTCTGACGCTAGTTAAAAGTTGTAAGGGATTATATCGGAAATTTATTTCTGAATGGTAATAGAAATAAAATTTTATAGAAATAAAATAAACATCGGAGTCAATAAGATGGCAGGTAAGAAGAGTTCTCAGTATTCAAACCTGACTGAAGCATGTCACGACACGCTCACCAGTCGCGGAAAAACGAATCAGCTGGCCAAAAGGCTAGGGCGTACCCCAACTACATTGTCACAGCAGTTGAACCCGAATGTGGATTACACACATTTTGACGCCGACAATGTTCTGCCAGCAATGGAAGAAGCAAACGACGATACACCTCTGCATTGGCTTGCAGAGCAGCGTGGCTATTTGTGTGTACATGTGGTTCCAGCTGGAAGTGATTGCAAGCTGGAATTTGAGCTTATGAAATCCAGCAAAGAATTTGCCGATGTGGTTTGTACGTATAATGACATTATGGCCGACGGTGTAGTGGATCAGGAAGAGTCTGTGCGTTTTCGTAAAGAAGCACGAGAAGCAGCGGCACAGTTACTTGCTATGGCTGACGCTGTAGACGCTGCTGTGGATCTTCCTAAAGAAGAAGTTCCAAGCTCTTTGCCTAGAATGTCCGGCACCCCTACTGACCGCGAACAGTAGCGCTGTAGCCTACAGATTTTTTTCTGTAGTCTTCTGATAACCCATTGACAAAGCGACTTACGCATGATTAAATTTACTCCTCTCAAAACGTTCATGGTTAGCTCAGCCTTACAGAGCACACAATCGAAATCAAAATTTGCTGCGATTATAGCAGCAAAAAGCGACGATATAGTGTCGGGAGTAGTCCATACTTTTTACAAGTGGACTCTGAAAGCCGCGAGGCACCGAAACCGCATGAACGTGGTTGAGAGCACTGTATCGTCGCTTTTGCATTTTGCGAAACAGGCGATGCTTAACTTCAACTACGGAGTGCTCTAGTGTCGTCTGTTTCTGCGTCTGCATCAGAATATTCTGAACTCTTCGGCCACGATGAAGAGACAGGAGAAGTGCAACCTTCATTTGATGAAGATACAGGAGAGGTGCAAGCACCTTTCTCGCAGATTGTTGCAAGCATTCCACCAGACGCTACAGACCATCCTACCCCCGCCGACAATCCGGATCCACGTCCACGCTCTGTAAATTCCTTTGGCCACGATAGGCATAATCTTGATTTTGCAATCGCGTACCCTGTAGAAAAGGGTAAAGGCAAAATGCCGGCGATTATTGTTGATGCCATTGAACGTTTACAGAATTGGGCTATCAACCCTGATAGCTATCCAGAATTCAACGATGCAATTTGTGGTTACACTAAAGGCCGCATGCGTAGCCAGATGCGCGAAAAAGTAGTTAGGGTGCTTAGTTCAATGCTTCGCCGCCTTAGCCTTGCAACTATGATAGTTGGCAAGCCAAGCCCGAACGGTATGCGCGGTTGGGCTGTAAAGGGACTTTCTGAAGTTGCGCGCGTTCCTAGACGTGGATGTGAAGCTGTTTTGACTCTGCTGTATAGATCGGAGCTGGTCTCTAGTGCAGCTCAGTATCGAAAGCTGTCAGCAACGGACACGCCGTATCATGGCGACTGCTGTAGAAAAACAATCAAAGGCGCAATATACGAATTTTACGCAAGCATGCGGACATTCTCTGTCGACTTCTTCAAGCTGTTAGGCTTTACAGAAGAGACCATAGAGAAAGCTCGTAAGGTCTCTTCTAGTCGCATAAAAGAAGAAGCAAAAAAACTCGCTGTAACTGTAGCCGAGATGGTTAAGCTCAAAGTCGAAAAGCTTAAAGGCAAGAAAGCTAAGCCTAAGCAGAACGCCGAAGATAAGAAGCCACAACCGCAAAATATAGAAGCGGAATTATACCGTAGAGCCGACGCTTTGTTAGCAGCTGAGATTCCTAACTTTGACTCAAAGAGAAATCGTGAGCACAGAGAAATGGTTATCAGTAAAGTTGCCGAGCTGAAGACACAGCAAGGTTAGGCAACCCCCACTACACTTGCGTCCAAAATTTAGAAATAAGCAAAAACATAAGGGTGTGCACATCTAAAAATAGAGTGCCACTCTTTTTTATTAAGTACAGGTTTCTATTTTGCAAAGACCACTGTTGATATTGGGTGTTATTTCGAGAGGTAAGCCCGCCCCTGGAACCATACTTCGTGTAGAGAATGTGGCGGGAACACCTAAATGGCGGACTAGTGTGTTTTTCCAAATAGCGGACTAGGTGGGAATGGAGGGCTTTTATATCTAGCGGACTAGCTAACCTGCTGACTTAAACTGGTTTACGTTAGTGGACCGGCGGCGTCGTCTGCGACTAGCCGCCATAGGTGACCGCTTCGCTCCTGCCATTCTATCATATAGATTCAATTCTTACCAAGTGAACGGCAGTAGCTACACTCTTCCCAGTACAGTGCTAGCGTAACATGCGTTCCGCTGTGCACCATGTATTACCAACTCAACACCTGTTATTTCTCCTTGATGAGAAGTGAGTAGTTTTTTTCAAGCTCATAGGCTGTACAGCAAATTCCGTGCGGCCTACGAGGCCGCTGTGCTAACGCTAAAGTTTTTTTCTTTCTAAAGTAGGGGCTGCCGCCCCATACCCCGCTAATTTTTTCTTAGAATCAAAATACGGCGAACTTTTAAACCTCTTCGGCCGAAGACATTTATACCCGGAAGAATATCGGCCGTGCAGCTGGTCGCATTCCGGATCCGATTAGCCGACGCACTTTTATTTTGAAAGTACAAAATATTTTTTGATTAAAAGACCTATTTTTTCAAAATGGGAAATATTCTTGTAATATTTTTTGATTAAAGGTACTACTTTTTCAAAAGTAAGCAGAAAAGCAAAAATAATTTTGATTAAAGGTGCTATTTTTTCAAAGAGGGGAATATGTCAGAGCGAAAAGAAAAACGTGGTGGTGCAGATAGAGGACAAGGCCGTCGTGCTCTTCCTGAAGATCAGAAAGGGAAGCAGGTAAAATGCACTGCCTCTGGTGTGCTGCTTGGTATGTCCGGAAAGCAGGTACGCGAGGCCGCTATGAACTGGGTGAACTATTGCAACGAAAAAGAAACGCCGACCGTTGCACCAGATTTAAAAGCCGGTGATTCTGTCAGCGTCCGGATTGAAACACACGATTCATTCAAGCATGAAAGCACTCACGTTGTCGTGGATCCGATACAGCGCATCGATGGCGCGTGGCTCGTTGGAGTTCAGATTTACGGAAAAGGTGTGGTGATGGTTCCGGCCAGCGAGGTGGAAAAGAAGGCGTAAGCCGCATCAGAAAAAAATTAAGAGCCCTTTTTTTCTGAGTTTTGCAATTTTGCACGGTCAAATTATTTAGTCGATCAGCAATAAATAAAGTTAGTTATACTCGAAAGGTTGAAAAGCTTTTCTCGGGAAAAGTACACTTAAAAATAAGTCGATGAGCTGAAAAAAAACAAAAAAGCAAATCACTTCAAATAGTTGCATGGTGTAGTCTTCAGGTTGTCCATTTTAAGCCTTGCAAAACTTTGCAATAAGTTGCCAGTTGTGCAATGGGCGAAACGGCGCGCAAGCGCAGATTCTGCGCGTCCTCGGGGGTGTTTTGTAATACGATGAAATTTGCACAAAAAAAGTGAAAAAAGCCCTCAGGTGGGAGTGGAGGAAAAGTTATTTTCTCTGGGGGATTCTTTTTTTTTCTGGCCGGCCCTTCTTTTTCTTTTTCTGGCGTTAAACACAAAAAAAGACCGGCTTATCGCCGGCCCCCCCCTTTACAATTTTTTTTATAATCTTAATATGTTGGGATCATAAATATTTAGCCGGAGTTTTTTTATGTTAATTGCTGTTTACCAAAATCCAAATGATCCAATGCGTGTGTACTACTGTTCTGCTGATGAAAAACACAAAGGTGTTCCAGCTGAGGCAAAACTCATGAATACTTGTACAGAGGAACAATTGAGCAAGGCTTGGAATTCTGGGTTGGGCATTTATAAAGGCGTACAAGAAGACGGAATTTTTATTTCTGTGTCTAAAATGACATTCCGTAGCGGAAAAGTTATCCCGAAATAGATTCTACCCGATCATGATGTTCACCCACGGCCGTTGAGTGTGCAGCAATGATGCCGCCTTGAAGTGGTGCGCCTGTGTCACCTTGTGGGTGTGAGTGTGTATGCCCGGCTAGAACTTTGAGCGCGTCGCGTACTTCTTCCCAGACGCCGAGCGTTTCTTCTATTAGATGGACGCCGCCGGCACCGGATCCGATTACAATCTTTGGCGCTGCTATGGTAAAGACGCCACCTGCAGTGTGTGTAATTGTCCCGCCGGCTTTGATTGCAATTTCTTTTGTGACTGTTGAGCTGCTCTTGCCTTTAATGGTCTGCGTGTAGTCTTTGCTTACGCTCTGGGTGAAATTGCCGCCGACCGTGCTGGCCTCGTTGCCTGTGATGTTGCTAGAGCTGCTGCCCTTGATTACTTCCTGATAATCGGCACCGGTAGCAACGCGCATGTTGTCAGCTACTACAAGACGCATATCTCGCGCCGTTGTTAAGTTCATGCTGTCTACTGCAGATATATTCATGCGGCCGCCGGATCCGATGAGAACCGAGCCGAGTGCTTCAATAGTTTTAACGCCGCCGACTTCTTCAGTACTGTTTTCTAAAACTGTACGCCATTCTCTGGAAATATTGTCGATGGATTCCACACAGCGCCGAACCTGCCGCAAGCTTTCGTCGGTTATGGTGGCCTCGCTCGAGCGCGTCCAGTTCCCGTGTTTATCTGCACTCTGGTATACTGTAGCTGACTGTTGCCAACGTAACTCGCCGTTAGTTAACTCAGGTAGAGATAAACCAAGCGGATAGACCTGGCGAATAATCGGATGATCGGCCCGACCATAGGCAAAACCAATTACCACCATTGCGCCCGGTTCCGGATATGCGAACTGGCCGGACTCGTTACCGGCTCCATTAACAGGAAGCGGCACGGCCTCGTAACGTGGGAAAGCTTTGTCGGGTTCGCCTTCAGGTGTAAGAATTTCCACGTCCACGGCATAGCGCGGCCGGAAGCGCTCACAAGTTCCACCGTCTTCCGGAGCGTCTGCAACCTTCAAGACTCTGGCATATCGATCAAGATGCAATCCCGCTGTAAGTTCTGGAAAAGTACGCAGTACTATGCGCTTAATGAGTTCTCGCATTGAATCACCATTTCATGCCCTGTGAGTTGTAACGAGGTTAAGTACTGGCCGTTTAAAAAAACACCCGGACGCAGCGCCGGAATAGCCGGCAGAACTTTTGCCCCTGCAGCAGTAACACCGGTAAAAACTTTTTCATCTATATTCACGGGCCGTGTTGCCCATCTGCTATTGTTCCAGGAACCAACCCAAACCGTACCGTCTGGCTGTGGCTGCCAGTAATATTTTTCTATACCGAATACCGCGCCGAGTTGATCCATGCCGTGATAGCCGCTCCCTAATGTGTGAAAATGGGGAATGCGCGTCGTTGCATAGGGTTCGTCCGGAACAGTGAACACAAGGCCGGTTTTGTCGCTATACGCCGCGAGTACGTCTTTTAGTGTGGGGTGGCGTAAACTGATAGGAAGGCGCAGGTTGAGCGCCGCGGCCATTTCTCTGCAGAAGATCTTCTGCGTGGCAGTATCTACCGTATGGCTGCTTTCGATGTATCCGGAAAAAAAGAGCTGGTTTTTGTCCTGGCTGGAATAGCCAAGACTGAATTGCACGATACCGGAGAGGGCTTCTGTTGCTCTCACGCGAAAAAAAGCGCGCCCGGGGGAGGCAACATCAAGCCGTATATCTTCTTCCACCAGCTTGGCCGCTTTGCCGCCGATGGTGAGTGTTTTTCTTAGCTTCATGCCAGCGCCTTATCGATTGTCTGAAGGATGTTTTCTAACATCGTCTGCGGGTCTTGTGTGGCCGATGCGGTTTGTTGTGGCGCTTCTGCGTCTTCTGTTTTCGTCTTTGGCTCTACCGGTGTTCCTTCGCTTTTCTGTGCGACTGTATCCGTTTTTTTCTCACGCTTTTCTACCTTCTCTGGAACACTCAAGTACTCACGCAGCGTAAATGTTATAGACCACGCCTGAAGGCCATTAATAGGCTTCCAGCTAAAACGGTCGGTCACACGTACTTGCGTAATGCCGGCAACGTTCGCGTCGCGGTTTGTGATGTTGTACACCATGCCTTCACCATTTTTGCCACGGGCTTCTATGACGCGGATAAGTTCGCGCAGCTTCTTTGCATCCTGGTACTTGATATTTGTAGAGACATTCAGCTTTTTAGGCTTAACGCCTTTATCAACTCGTGCGGTGCTGCTTGTTTCTCCGGAGAGATCCTCGGTTCGAATTTCAAGGTCGCCGGTTACGGTGAGGTTGTAGCCTGGTACGTTAAAGTCATTGAGCTGTAGATAGTGGGTCATAATCCAAATACCTTTTTAAAAACCGTGAGCTGTGCCGGCTGCGCTATCCAAGATATAGCCGCACTCAATTTGTACACGCTGGAAGGTGAGCCGCTTTTGAATAATTCAGAACGTAACCCTGCAGGGCTGCCTTCGCAGTACATAACTTTGCCAGCTTCACCGGCCAGACTCGTTGTCAGGTTTTGCCATGCCTGTTCCGCGGCCTGAATAGTGGCTGTCTTTTTGTCGATAAGCGCCGCAAGCTGTGCCTCTGGTGCGGTCGTTTCGTTGTATCCTTCACCTATTGCAACCAGCTGGCCGAGTGTTGTGTCTACGTCACGTAGCGAGTTGTGTTGTCGTGGATCCCGTTGCACGACTTCCGGCCAACTACGTGCTGCAGGAATGAAAAACTTGTCTGTTTCAAGTGAACTTAGCCCGTTGGCCCGGCGTTGTATCTTCTGCAGCTCCGTTACCGGGAACACCTGCAGGAAGGTTTCAAGCTGCTCCACAAATGCCGAGTGTGTAGCGCCGTAGAGCACAACAACCACCGCGCCCAATTTTCCGGAAGGGAATGTTTCTTCTGCATCAATCAACTTGTTGCCGAGCTGCTTGAGTGCGTCGTTGGGTGTCAAATAGCTGTATTCGCCACGTCTGTGGCCTACAGTGTGTAAATATGGATGAACACACACGCACTGTCCGTACCGGGTAACAAGGTCTGTGAGCTGCGTCCGGAGCGCGGCAACTGTTGCTGCACTGCTTGAAAGTGGATTTTTCGCCACGGGAACAACACCGGAGATGGAAGAAAGCCGCCCCTTACTGCCGGCTAATTCGCCAGCAGCTTGGGACAGCACAGGTAACAATCCATCGTGTATGTTTTCCCCGATCGGGGAAAAGGTGAGGGATTGCCAGCTCATTAGCCGGCATCCGCGTTAAGTTGCTCGTTAAGCGTCACCAATTCAGCTCGTAGCGCTTGCGCCTGTTCTTCCAATTCTGTAAGTCGGGCTTCGTCTAACGCGTTAGGTTCAACGCCTTTTTTCTGTGCATCAAAAATAGCGCGTAAAGGGCGTACAGAGGCAAGGTCGTTAGCTGTGAGCTGCTGCGTGATTTCGGTAATGCGTTGCTGTGCTAATTCTTGTTCTGTTGGTGCTGGTGGTTCTGGTGCGGGAGGTGGCGTTACTGTAACAGGGTGGCCATTTTCGTCTGGCTGGATAGCCATACCCCTTTCTTGATCACGTAATAGCTGTAAAAAATTATCCTCAGAGATTAAAATTGCATCTTCAGGTAGTGATCCCTCTTGAGGAAAACAATTTTCTGATGGTGAATAATACCTTTTCATACATTCCTCCTACTTCCCTGTTGCTTTCCAATGAATTACTAAGTTAACGCTCTCTGTTGCACCACGGTCGATTAGAGGTGTGAATCCATTTTTTGTAATATTTTTTTTATAGACGCTGGCATTGTAATTGATCGTATGATCAATTTCCAAACTAAGAGAAACATGAGGGATGGATGTAAACGCCACAGGAAATAAATGTTCTGGGAGAATAGCATCACCTGTGCTCAAATATGAGATAGACCCTATTTGTTCAATAATCCCGTCAGGCCGTTTGTATGACTTACCCGGCACCAGTTCCACCCACTCGGAACGATCAACCTTGTTCCCATTAATAGCCGCCACCTGTTGCGCCAGTGCTTGCATGTCAATCTGTGCGGCATTAATGGCTATATCAAACGCTTTGATACATGGCAGAACGTAGGCGGTTTTTGGGCGGTTCTCTTCGGCTGTGGGGACTTCGCGGGAAGCATCAAAATCAAAACCGTTGAACGGACCAGACGAGCCTTCTGCTTCTTGACCTCGTTGCAACCCAAGAGCTCTAATTGCGCCTGCCGACGTTCCTTCTGTTGACTGTCCACTTGCGGCCTGTTCCCAGCGCCCTGTAATATTCCGAATTGCATCCCCTGCCCAATCACCAACCGCTTTATCCCCATGAGCCGCCGCAAAGTACTTTGTGAAACACGGCAGAATGAAGTATTCCCCACCATCCCAACAGTACTTGCCGCATGTGCCGTCCTGTGCTGCGGCTTCGGCGTCCCACGCTGCTTCATCTGTAAGATACGTCCCGCCCTTCATCCATTCAAAAAGCTGCGGAAAAAGGGTACAGCGTACTTTTTGTTTTACGTTGGCCGGAACTGTTCCGGGCAATGCTTCGCCGTTTGTAGAAAAGCAGAGTTCACCAACTGGAACACCGGCAACGGTTCCCCATGCAATCCCCCCGTCGGCCTGTTTGATAAGCACCTGCCCTTCCTCGCCGCCTTCAAGTGGCAAGCCATGAGGGTTGGCATCATTCAGGTGGACAGTAACTTCTTTCTTGCCGCCGTTCTCAAGCAGATATTTTACAAGGTCGGTTTCTACCTGTTCTACTCTGCGTAGATCCGTCACCACGCCAGCTGCGTTGATGTCGGCAATTGCAACCAAATAGTGCGGGTCGTTGGCGCTGTCCGTGTAGTCGGCCTTGTCTTCAGCCGGAGCAGCAGAAAGAACTTGTACAGCTGGAACCTTGTCTGCTCCTTGCTGCTGCAGGGCAACGTCTAACCAAAGTTTTTTTGGTAGGCTGCCAAGGGCTACCGGCATAGTGGAAAAGTCAACGCGGATCCCTTCTATGTACCCGAACCCCGCTTGCAGGGTGAAGCTATCAGACTCGTTTTTTATAAGCGCTGCGTCTTTAATGAAACATTGACGGCCGTAGATGTCGCGGCAGGTTTTACGCATGCGGTCGTCAATACTGTCAAGGCGTGCTGTAAAATCAATCTGCCATGTTTTAGCCGGAATAGTGATGCCTGTTGCGTCCTGTGCTCCGGAGAACTCAAGCAGCACGTTACGGGTAAGGTTGTTCCCCTGTACGTTGTTTGCTGTTTTGAGTTTTTCCATTTCAGGAAGATACGTAACGGTAACAATTGTTCCGTCTTCAGCAGCGAGGCCAATCCAGTTAAAGGTGAAGTTTCCAAGGTTGGAACCCAACAACATGGAATACACAACCTGATTAGGATTTAAGAAGCTCTTAAACTCGGCCGGAATAGTGTACTCATGCACGACATTGTCCGGCCTTGTGTCTGCACGGTTAACCGGTGCATTAGGATCCAGCTCCGGAACCAGAGCTAAGATAAATTTTTCAATAATGAGAGGTGCACCGGCTGCTTGCTTTTGAGCTATGAGCGTTTCACCTGCGTAAGTAATTGCTGTTGCCATATGTCCTCTTGCTTTAAAGCGTTACAAAGTCGTTAGAGTATTCTTCAACACGGATACCGATAGTGCATGGTGGTACTGCTGCGTGATCGTACCCGTATGTATTGTTGAATTCGCCGGCGCGTACATAGAACGGAACCGGTGTAATAATTTTCCAGCGATACCGCCGGCATGTTCGCCCGTAATGCTGAATGAGCACTTTTAAAAGTTTCTGGTTTTCGGCCAGTTGGGAGTCGGATAACTGGATATCAACAATGTCCCAATCAATCCCGTCCATGCGTTCTTCAATTTCCACATAGCCAATATCGAGCCGCATAAATATGCGTTTAAAACCGGCTACGCTTCCCGCGTCTTTGGCGTTGATGTATGCATATTTTACTCGCTTCCGGAACAAGGACAGTGGTTCGTCTTTAAAGCGGTCAATGTCGCGCTGCCAGGCTATGAGGTTAAGCACGGTTTCAACGCATGTTTCCGGATTCATCTGAAGGAGTGGCCAGCTGGCCCAACTTGTCAGCAGCTCGAACCACTTGGCCGCGCTTTGCGTAAGAATGCGTACTTGTTCTTCTGAAAACCAGAATGGAAGTTTTACCGCGGCCATTATTCAGCTCCGAGCGTTACGGTAAGTGCGCTTAACTTTGGCAGTGTGGTTGCGCTGGTAATGTCCTGCATGTCGAACTCAACGGATTTTAAATCCGTAAATTTTCCGTGCAGCTCGTCGGAAAGTTTGGAGAAGGAAAAACGGCTCTGGGGAAATACTTTGGTCACGGTGTATGTTTCATTTTCACGGAACGCACACCGGATCATATTCTCTACCCCGCCCCGTAAGGCCTCTTCTTTTTCGTCCGTAAGGTGTGGCTGTGGATGAACAGTAACGCCAAGCGCAATATCTTGCGTAGGCATTGGAAAACAAAGCATGTCGTCACCGTGGCCGTGGTTGCCTGTATCGCGTACATGGCTGTTGATTTGATCTACAAAGGATTGCGACGGTATGCCGCTTTCGATCATCACATAACAGTTTGCACTGCCAGGGCCTCGAGGCGCTCCATGTTCAAAAAAAAGATAGTCCGGACGAATGCCGGCAAAGCCGGTTATGTCTGCCCTATATGCCGCGTCGTGGTGGTACTGGCCCACCGCGGAAAACTGATTGCGACAACGAAGGCGCAGCGGCTCGTCTTGTTCCTGATCCGCGCCGGCAACACTTAGCCAGTCAGCTTCATTTTTTACTGAAGCAACGCCGGCTATTGGTGTTGGCAGAACGGAATAGTAGCCCGGGCCAAGGTTGTAGGCGTTGCCTTCTTTCTCAGCTAGTACCGGAATTTTTCCTGTAAGTTCTCCGTCCGGGATAATTGTGTCTGCAGTGGTCGTAACGCGGTATACATAGCCGTTGATAGGCGCAGTTTCGATAATAGTACCTGCAGGGAACAGCAGCTCACCCGTAGAAACAGTTCTAGTCACAAGTAAAACACCTTGTGCGGTAACGCTTTTTTTGCGCTCCACATCTACTCCCCAGGCGTACAAATCAAGCCATGTACTTGTGGCGTATTTTAGAAAGATGTTGGGCAGCGCATGCTTAATAAGAAGCTTAACAAGGTCACTGCATGGCGTGGTGATGATAGAGGTAATAAGACGCCAGAACGGACTCCATTTACTGTCATTCTGAATAAGGCCGCCTTGTTCTTTATTAAGAGCATTCCAGCGGTCTTTCATGGCTTGTTCGGTAACAGGGATGTCTGCGTCTTCAAGCATCTGGGTAAAGATTTTTTCAGATTCAGCTGGCATTTATATCTCCTACAATGTCCTCTGCAGCTCACCAAATTCGAGCGTCTCCGCGACCAAATAGAACGTGCCGAGGGAAGGTTCTTCTATGTACACGGTGCCGGGCTTTATGCGTTCGTCTTCTTCCACGGCCATTATGATCTTGTTCAGGTTGGCCGCTTTCTTTCGTGCATCCCTGTTGGCTATCAGCTCAACAAGTAACCCTGTTTCTCGAATCATGTGTTCAATGTCCTGGGCAATACAATCGACGTCATGCACAAGCGCCGGGTTGCCCCCGGCATCAAGTGTAAAGTCGTTATTTGTTATAAGTAGGTCGGTGTATTTTGGCATTAAGCACCGGCCAATAAGAGTTGTTCGCGTAGGCTCTGCGCGTCTTGTTTGCCTTCGGTTTGGATAACAACCTTGCCGATACTCTGTGAGCTGCTCTGGTTTTGGGTCATGGAATTGCTGATACTTTGAGCAGCACCACCGGGAGGAACATTCAGCCGGCGTCCTGCTTCAAGAGAAGGCGAGGTACTGACAACGGTTGTTTCCGAGGAGGTGGACAGGTTTACCCCGGGCAGCATGTTTAGTTTGTCGATGAACCAATCAACACCGGAGCCGAGTGTGTCAAACCAAGCCAGAATGGAAGTGAACACCCCGTCAAACCCTTCAGTAAAAAAGGTGAAGATCAACCCGATAGGGGTAAACATTTTTACAAAATCGAAGATAGAACCAAGGGCATCCCACCAGCTGCTGGCAAGATTAAGTACCCCGTCAAACCCATCTTCGAAGAAGGTGACAATCAATCCGATCGGAGAGAATAGTTTTATGAAATCAAAAGCAGAGCAAAGAGTATCCCACCACTGTATGTCAGAAAATACAGCGGTTAAATCATCCCACCAGTAAATAACAGCACCGACAGCAACACCAACACCAACAAGCGCAGCAACTAACCACGTTGCAGGGAATCCCCACAACGCAGCATTTGCTAACCACTGAGATCCGGAATATGCCGCCCATACAGCCTTACTCCATTGAAGTGCGTTATTCAGTGGGCCGAACACTACACCAAGCCCGAAGGTGGCAATACGCATGACGCCGGATGCAGCTGCAGCAGCTCCAAGTATACCGGTAAAGCCGAGAATGGCAGTAGCCCCGTAGCCTATCCAGCGGGTAAGGTTAGGGTACTTGTCGGCCCATTCCGTCATAGTGACGGTTGCGTCGGCCATCATGTTAACCAGGGGATTGATTACGGGCAGCAGTGATTGACCGAGAACGGTTGTTAAGGCGCGGCCACCGGCAGAAAGCCGGTCGAAAGGATCCACCATTTTAGAGGCCATCTGTTCTGCTTTGCTCATGCCTTGAACATTGCCGAGTTTTTTAATGGATTGGCCAAGCCCATCGGTGTCGGCCATAAGCAGTTTAATCATACCTACCGCTTCATCGGATCCGAATGCCTTTTTCAATGCGTCGGACTCGGCAACATCGAGAGTATTCCCAAACTTGCCTTTGAGTTTGGTAAGAATATCCATCATGCCAAGCATTTTGCCGTTGGAGTCTGTAAACTTGAGGCCGAGCTTGTCCTGTGCGCCGCCAACGCCGGAAAGAAACGCCTTGTACTTTGTACCGGCTTCACTGCCGGACATAGTAGATTGCAGCGAGCCAAGTACGGCCATCTGTTCAGCTGCGTTAATGCCGGCAGAAGTTGCAGACGCGCCAAGCGAAGTGAACGCGCCAGACATTTCCATACCGTTTGTCTTGAACATCTGTACCGCGGTGGCGGTCTGGCCGGTGAGCTGCTCTACCCATTTGGCTTTGCCCATTGCATTGGCTTCGTTTTTAAAGATGCCAAACATGGTGCCAGTATAGTTGGTAATGGTTGCAGCGTCGGCTTTCGTTGCTTTGGCCAGTACGTTGGAAGAGTTGGTGAAGGCCGCCAGCTCCTTCCCGTCAAGACCTTCAATGGATGATTGAATATCGTATGCGGATGAAGCAAAGGCGTCTGCAGACTCGCCATATTTAATAGAGTATTTAAGCGCCTGGTTGTTGAGCTGCTTTAATGCGGAGTCGCTCACATCAAGCGAAGAAACTTCCTGCAGGGCTTTGTTCATTTCTCGGGCAGGGCCGAGCATGGCAGTAATACCTTCTGTGGCAGCCCACATGCCAGCGGCCCCGGTGCCAACCTGAAGAAAGGACTTGCGTGCATAGGTAGCAAAGCCATCAAGCTTTTTTTGCATCTTCCCGACAGGGCCGGTCACGTTGTCCAGCATGTCTACTTGGAAAAGTAGTTTTTCTAAATTCATGTGCTACCGTCCGCAAAATGCCCTGGAAGAACCGTTTGCTATCGCAATTTCCATTTTCTTCCAGTAGTCGTTTTCTAAAAACATTGCCTCTGCCATGGTCTTCTCTGTAGCTTTTTGGCCGGGGAACCACTTATGGGAAAAGACCATCATTTGTGACAGCGCTTGCCCTTCTATGGATGCAACCCGCCGTTCTACTTTCCCACCTGAATATTCAGATCAGGAACAAACTCTCTTGTGATGATCGTCATAATTTGCACTGGTGCACCGGGAGAATCGAGAATCTTGAGCAAGTCGTCTTTTTGGGCTTTGTCGATAACTCGGACAAGAAAGTTGTGCGCTGCTTCAATTTTGTTGTTGCCATCCAGCGCATTAATAAAATCGTTGTAGTCTTCAGTAGTGAGATTGAAGGTAAAGTCTTTGCCGGCAATGGTGAGTTTGAGTTTTTGTTCCATATTATTTCCTTTGCAGCGTAATAAGCTGCTCAAGTTGTTTGTTGATTCGTGCTTCAAAATTGGAGAACAGTTTCTCTAAGTCCTCTTTGGAAGCGCAGTTCTCTGCAACGTGCAGACGCAACGCGAACAGCTCGTCTCTATTCTTATTTGAAGCTCTGTAGAGAAAGACGTTCCAAGCGACGAGAAACGGTGCGATACAGCGTGCAAAGAATTCTGCGGCTTCCATGAGGGTCATTTCTTAAAGTCCTGCTTTAGCTTTTTGCTTTTTGTCGTAAGAACGGGATGCAGAGTAACCAAGGTAGCCGGAGCCAAAGAGCATCCAGAGCGGTTCCGGAATGCTGGCAAACATAAACTTCATGTTAGCGGCTGCCTGTTTCATTTCAGCCGGCCACCAAATACCGAGGATACTACCGACGACACACAGACCGATAACGCCGTACATGACGTACAGAAACATAGGACGCGCTCGGCTTGTCCATTTGTCGCCGCTATTAGCTTCTGCAGTAATGGCTTTGTACCGGGCGTCCATTTCTGCCAGTTCGCCGTTCTGCTTCATCTTCGCCAGTTCAAGCTTTGCCTTTGCCGCTGTCTCTGGGTCAGGCCACAAGCGGTCGATGAGCTTGCCGCCAATATTGAGGATGCCGTCAAGACCAACCATATTACGCCCTCGCCAGCTGGCAGCCTTCCATAATCACTTCTGGATCATATGGATTCACGCCGTTTTCGTGCAGTGTGATAGAAGAAACCAGTTCTTCCAAATGGTCGGCCACGTTGATTGCTTCATCCGGATCCACGCCGAGGCGTTCGGCTACATGACCGGCATATGCGTTGGTGTCGTTTTCCACCGGAGGCGCCCAACGGTCGATAATGCCGGCTACGGTGTTAAGTTCGTACTTGCGCTCGTAGGTAAGCAGGATCTTGCCCATTGCGCGTATGCCGTGCTGTGGGTCAACAAAAGTACAGAAGGACGGGTCTGTCTGTTCTGTAGCTAGGCCGTTCCACTGTGTACCCTTGCGGATGTTGCCCGGGTTGTTGTTGCGGAGACCGCGAGGTTCTTTACTCATGCTGTGCCTTCCTGTTCTTTTTGACATTCAATGCAGAGGCTACACCCAGGCACGGCCATCTGCCGTGCTTCTGGGATTGGGTTGCCACACTCAACGCAATGCGTGAGGCTTGGCCCTGTAGGTCTATTTGCTTGGGCTTGAGCAATGGCAGACTTGATAGAAAGCTGTTCCACGTCGGAGGCTCTATCAAAAACGTCCATTACAGCATGCCCTCGGTTTCATCTTCGCGGAGATATGGAACGCCACCAATGTTGACAAAGTCCGGTGAAGTAACGTCGAAGATAAGTTTTCGGGAGAGTGCCTCGCCGCCCTTGCTGTCTGCATCAAGGATGCTGCCAAGCTTGATTTTGCAACCAAAGGCTTCGATCTTTTCTTCTTCTTTGTCGGCGGTCTTACCGTAGAAAGTAATGTCAAAAGGTTCTAATCCGCGGAAGGAACCGGCGCTTTTGGCCGCTTCTTTAATGAGTTTAAAGTTGGCAAGGTTAACTTCAATCTCGCCATTTGCGGAAACGTCACCGTCAACCCATCCATTTGGGATGCCACCGTCGGAAGCAACCGCGGAGTTATCTGAAATCTCAAGGCTGGCTTTTAAAAAGCGAACCTTCATATCGCCAATTGTAACGGTAATATTCTTGCCGCTAAGTCTTTGTCCTTTCATAGTCGTTATCCATTACTAGCTGGCTGCAGGGTTAGACAGGTCAAGCATTAGGTTACATGTAATCGCTTTAGGGCAGTTGTACGGGCGAGCTGCCATGTATATTCCGACTGTGGTTCGTGTTGGCCAGGAGATAACAATATCGCCATCTTTTGGCGGCTTCACTTCGCCCGGGAACACCTGCCCTAATATTTCAACGCTTTTAGACATTTCACGCAGAGGGCGCATAAAGTACCCGCTATGGTAGTTGATGGAATCCGGAGTGCTGTTAAGCTTACGGTCGGCAATACGGGCAACAGCTAGCTTGTACACACGGCGCATGGCCTTCTGTACAACTCGCAAATTTTCAATAACCTGATAGTCGCCGCCTTCAACGTCGAGCAGGTGGCCATCTGTCCAATAAAGACCTTCGTAGTCGGCGTACCACCACGGAACACTGAGACGGGCATTTGCAAGCGCTTTGAGAATGGAAGTGTCGATTTCGCGACCGTCTTTGTCCGTAGGCTTGTTAGACCACTGGCCTTTTAGTTCCCCTGTTTCAACGCGCATAGGAGAGTCTGCAACCGTCACGGAGCGGTCGCACAGTCTGCCGGCATAGGTTCCGACTTCATGCCCCCAAATATACGGAGCAACGGAAACACAATCGGCTTTAATGCCGGTCACAAGCGCTGTGGCTCTGGTGATAAAATCAGACCAGCTTTCTGTTTCTGGATTGATCTTTGCGATTGTTGCAATAAAGACTAACGGACGCTGATATTGTGCGCGAACAGAGGCTTGCTTATCTCGCATGGCCTCAAGGTCTGTTGATGCGGTAATCGGGTCGGTAACGGCTATCGCTTCCACTTTGGCCTGTTCCATGACTGTATCAACGGCTTTGTCCCATGTAATATTTTCGTCGAGGACAAACGCACAAGCATTCCAGTTCTGGCCGGCGTTAAGCTTGGCAGCTTCAATTTGTGTTTTCAAAATGCTTTCAGCGCTGCCGAGCACTTCGTCCAGATCGGTGTCAGTATTCAGGGGAACAAGCTTGCCCTGATTTGTTGAGCCTTGGCCGATGTAACAGAAGTACCGTTCAACTTCGTTGAATGGCCCCTGCATGCGGTTAAGGCGGTTTATTTGAATCTGGCCTGTTGCCATACGGCCTCCTATGCCTTTTTAAGTTGTTGGAGTGTTTGCCGGGCTAAGTCCTGCAACATTTCATCTGCCTTTTCTGCAGGGACTCCGAGAAACGGTCTGGCTTCTGGTTTAACTTCCCAGGCTGTTGGCCGGTTCTCGTTTCCACGTAAAATATTTAAAATGAGTGCCGCTTTGCCGACCGTCATGTTCTCGCGGATCCACTTGATGGTTACTCGTTTAAGCCGTGTCCCTTTGCCGCGTTTTTTGCGAACTCTCAGGCGGTAGCCGGCATCAAGAAGAGCTTTTGCTTGTGCTCTTGTGGCCGGCGCTTTGTAGTTAGGAACGCCATATCTTTTCCGGGCTTTGCTTGCTGACCACTTTTGAGCTATGCCGTGCTGTTGTGCGTATGCGATACGGGCCGCGAAAGCGTTGCCCCATGTCACCTCGGCTTTAGTTTTGCCGCGGCCGTAGACGTTTAAGCCTTTGCCTTTACCCTTCGGATTCTTGCCAAGCTTTGTGCCGGCCAGCTTTTTAAGAAGGCGGTTTTTGTTCCTGCTATTCTTGCGCGGTGCCATCTGCGTTCCGCGCACCGTGCGTTGCTGGCGTATGTTCTGGGCAGCCTGTTTGCGTACAGTTCGCGCCATGCTCATAACAATCCGGCGTTGCTTTTTCGGTGGCATCTGCAGCAGGGTTAGCTGTTCCCTCAGACGCAAGCGGGAGCGTTTGTCTACTGAGAGATTGAGTGCCGGTTTATTCTGCGACATCGCCTTGCGGCTCCAAGTTTTCTAATTCTTCAGCAACATCGATAGGCACATCAGATACGCGCCATTGTCTTCCATCAAAAGGGATAGGCCCGTTCTCGTCTGGTACAATCTGCAGCCCTTCTTCAAACTCAACAGCAATATCAATGTCGGCTGTATCCTGATCGTTTAACGAAATATCTGTCTCCGGATCCGCAAGCCCGTCTTCATCCCGGTTCGTGTCATGTTCACTTATCCAGGCAAGGATGAGCAGCAACAAAACATCTGCGTCCCCACTGTAGTTTTCAATTTGAATAAGCGCGTCGTACTTAAACCGGCCAAGCTCTACACCGTGGCCAAGGTCGCTACCGGTCGGGTACAGTTCGCCACGGTCTGCAAAGCTTTGTACTTGTTCCCGGTCAAGTCCTGCATGTTCTTCAAGGTAGGCTGTGAGCTGCTGTAGTTTCCGCATTAAATAAGCTCCACATCGACGCGATTGTTGCCGAGAAAGTCGGAAATTGCGTCCTCTGCGTTGGTCAGCAGTGTGTCGCGGGTTTCGGTACTTTCCTTTGCTTCGTTATGGGCAGCTTCACGCCTGTTGATAGTGGCGTAGTGCTGCAGCAAATACGCCTTGGCGTAGTTGGAAACAGCGCGTTTGTAGTGCAGTACTGCCGGTGTTTCTCCGCCTAATGCACATCCTTGTATGTCCTCTGGAACAGACGCTAAGGAGGAATACCCTGCCGCAATTTGTTCATTCTTCCAGTCAATCAGCTGCTTGTTTGCCCACGCCATGCCGAGCTTTAGCTGGTTGATTAACAGCTCGTCTGTGTACTCGCGTGGTAGCCTGTAAATCTTTTGAAATTCTGCAAGGGAGAGGTCGGGCCAGAACGGTTCGTTCGTGACTGTCACTGTTGCAAGTTCGGCTGTATGTCCGGAAAAACTGCTCATAAGGATCCTTGAGAAAAGGCCGGCTTGCTTCTGCAGCACTTAGAGCGTTGCTCTGGTGCTCAGAGCAGCCGACCTTTTGGGGGGTGTGTAAGACTCTATGCTGCGTTTTCTTCTTCCAGAGCCGCAGCTTTGTTACGTGCTTTGTCCAGCTTGGTTTTTACCTTGGCACCAAGCGCGAATGCTTCGGCCAGTGCGTCAGCTGCAGCAGCGTATTTTTCTTCAGCAAACAGGCGCAACCCGTGCAAGCGGTACAGCTTGGCGGTCACTTCGTCGGGCAGATTCCACGGCTTAGAACAGAAGCCGTCAGCGTTTTCAAAGATGAAGGAGAAGTATGGCTCAATGCTGTTTTCTTCTTCAAATTCTCCATCGGCCCATTCCAATACTTCGTCGACAATAAAAATTTCGGTAGCGCGGTTAAAGCGCTCTGGCAGTGGGATGTTGTTTGCAATACACCACATGCCACAATGGACTGCTTCGTGAATGCTGCCGGTATCGAACAGCCAAATAAGGAACCAACCCTGTACTTCGTGGCGGTCGCCGGACTTTGCCATGCGTTCAACGTGTGGGCGGTATTTTTCAATCAGATCAAGCTTTACCTCTGCGCGTCTGTCGCGGGAGTTAATGCCCTTCAGCATGATAAAGTCTTGTTTCAAAGCCATATCAAGTGTGACGTTAAGCTGAGTTGATTGCATGACGCCGGATTCAACATGTGTGCTGGTGGATCCGGTCGGCGCTGCTTCTTGCAGCTGTTTGCCCTGCTGCTTCGCCTGTTCGTGTTTTCGTTGGTTCTCCAACATAAGACTCATAACTCACCCCTTTGAGTAAAAGGTGGGAACATGATGTTCCCACCAGATTAAGAAGGAAGGATTCGACTAGATCCAGTCCGGATCACTCTCTTGTGCTTTGTTGACGTTTGGAAGTTTCACATTGTCAAACTCCATGCCAACAAACTGTTCAACGTCTTCGACCACGTAGCCCTCGTTACGGCTGTTGAAGTCTTCAACGCGGTTTTTCTCTGGCTTGTCTTTGAGGTGACGACGCCAGCTGCCTTCCTGCACGTAGATCGAAAGGTTTTTCTTGCTGGTGATGATGAGACCGCGTCCAGGGAAGTTGGAAGGGGTTTCCCAATCAAGGCCGCCAAGTTTGGCCATAGCGGTATTGATGGAGTTTTTCTCTGTTGGTGTGTCGCCCTGTTTTTCATAGAGCGCGGCACGTTCGCGTGCGATGAGTTCGTCACCAACAAGAACAATAAGTCCTTTACGCTTCCATTTCGGGATGCCCTGCAGAATGTCGTTGACGGCCGCATCAAGGTTTGGAAAGTCACCGCCAGGGCCGATACGAATTTCACCAGCAGCCTTTTTACCGGCAGAAATGATGTTTCCAGGCTTGCGGTCGCGCATGTACTGCATCCAGCCCGGGAGAACGTCCTGCATAAGCGGGTAGGTTTCGAGATCGGTGTCTTTTGCTGCCTGTTCGCCGTACCAACCAACCATTTCGCGGTCGTTTGCGATTTGTTCTTGTACGTTGTTGGTGTATCGGGCTTGGAAGTCTGGCCATTTCGCCCACGCATCCATAGTTCGGTAGGTCATGTACACATCGCTATCGACCTGATGCAGCTGGTACTCGAATGGTTCCAGGCCAAGCACGTCGCGCGGAGTACGTTCCTTGCCTTCTACAGTGGTATCGGTGCGTCCGGACACAGGGCCGGTTACGCTGCCTAAAATATTCTGTCCCTGCAGGTCATCTACAGTGATGACGTTAATGTCCTTCAGGAAGGTTGATTTTTCGACAATCTTATCCTGCAGCTTCTGTTCTACAGAAGGCGTAATCGAAAAGGATTCTTTTACGCTAGGAACTCCATAGCCGAGGCAATACGCCTTACAGAGCGCGTTAAACGCTTGACGAGTTAAAGTCTTCACGCTTTCCCCTTAGATAATCCCAGCGTCTTCCGCAGGGGTTGGGTTCTCAGGAACAGGTGTTCCAGGGAGAGCCTGGTTAAACTTCTTGTCCATACCTTCCACGGTAGATGAAAGTTTGGTGACCATGCCCGCTAGTGCGGCAAGGTCGATTGTTTCCGGGGTGTCTTTAGGCTCGTTGCCCTTTTCCGGATCTTCTTCTTCGCCGCCCTGGCTAAACTGCTTAGACGCCAATTCAGCAATCTTGGTGAACTGGTTAGCCAGTCCCTCAATGGCTGTAGCGTTTGCCTTCGTGGCACTAAGCATCTGATTAAATTGTTCTGTGTTCATTTCTTCCTCGTTGTTTGTCGGAGGTGTGGTTTGCTGCTGGTTACCGAACACCCGATGGAAGAGGCGTGTAAAAAGCTTTTCAGCTTCTTCTCCGGTGGGAGCTGTTGGTTCATTGTCGAACAACCCTTCCAACTCAATACCGGAACAATAGAATTCTCCGAGTTCTTCACCGCGCTGGGCGCGTTGCTGAGAAAAGAATTTGATTCGTTCAGTACCAAGAGATGCAGGGGAATCTGTGATAGCGATTCCGCTCATGTAGGCTTTGTTCGTGTCAGCAAAATTTGGGTCAATTTCGATAGAGGGATAGAGCTTCTGGCCATCTTTATTCTTTTCAATAAAGCGCCAGCCAGGCTTTAACTTTGCGTACAGCTCTGTCACATCGCCATTTTCGCGTGCTTCAGTTGCCAATACTGTTCCGTGATTGCCCCAGAACCGTTCGTGCTCTGGCCAAATTACAGCTTCGTATGTTTGGGGACTATACGTCTCTGCAATGTCGCGCAGGTCTTGCGCTGCAATCTCGCGCCCGTCGATTGTCGGGCCAGACTGTGCAACCTTGATGAACTTTGTTTCTAACATTGTGCAAAGATACTCTAGTATAGAGCCGATGCAATATTCAGGAATCCTATATGACTCTTATAGGAATGTAGTGGGAGGTAACTTGTAGAAAGGATATGTATTGTGGAGCCATGCCACAATATTCCGATGAAGTGAAATATGCAGCACGGTCTATGTTTTTGCGGAAACATAAGATTGCAGAAATTCACAAAGAACTCAAGGTTGCAATTCGAACTTTGTATTACTGGTGTGATACAGAGGGTTGGAAAGATTTATTGCGTCATGAGTCTGCACAAGAGGCCATTCATAGGCGTCTCGTTTTGCTTGCAGCGAAAGAGGACAAGACGCAAACGGACTTGGCAGAAGTGGACGTCCTTACCCGTAGTCTTGAACGACTGCAGAAGTTGGAAGAACGCAGTTGGCCACAATCAGACGAAGCGGATCAGGGTGCAAAGCGAACCCGAGGTGGCGGCAAGGGGAAGAAAGGTCGCGCTAACAAGAAGCATAAAAACGACGTTTCCCAACTTACCGAAAAAGATTTTTCAGAAAAGCTGCACTGTCATTACTTCGAGTATCAGCACGAGCTGCGCGCGTCTAAAAAGTATGAAGATCGTTTCATTCTCAAGTCGCGCCAGATCGGTGCAACCTGGTACTTCGCCCAGGAAGCATTTGAGGACGCATGCCTTACCGGCGATAACCAGATATTCTTATCTGCTACTCGAGCACAGGCCGACATTTTCCGTGCGTATATTATCAGTATCGCAGAAGAGAAGTTCGGCATTGAGTTAAAGGGTAAGGATAAAATTGAGCTGCATACAAAGAAAGGTAAGGCAACGCTTTACTTCCTTTCCAATAATAGCAGCAGCGCTCAGGGCTATCATGGCCACGTTTATATTGATGAGTGTTTCTGGATTAATAAATTTAAAAAGCTGCATGACCTTGCTTCGGGTATGGCAGCGCATGCCAAGTGGCGTACAACTCTTTTCTCAACGCCTTCGATCGTTACCCACGAAGCGTACCCACTTTGGATAGGTGACGAGTACAATAAGCGCTTTAAGAAAAAGCGTGTTTCATTCCCAACTTTTAAGGCCATGCAGAAAGGCGCGGAATGTCCAGACGGAATATGGCGCAAAGTCATTACGCTGGAAGATGCCGCGCGCGGTGGGTGTGACCTCTTTAATATTGAGCGGCTTAAGCTCAAATTTAGCCCGGCCGTTTTCCAGAACCTTTACTGCTGTAAATTCATTGATGGTTCGCAGGGGGTATTCAAGCTTTCAGAGCTGGAAGAATGTAATGCGGACACTTCAGCATGGAAAGACTTTGATCCAAAGGCCGACCGGCCTTTCGGTAATGGGCCTGTATGGGGTGGGTACGATCCAAGCCGTAGCCGTGATGATGCATCCTTTGTCATCGTTGCCCCGCCATTGAAAGAAGGCGGTCGGTTCCGTTTGTTGGCTAGGTATACGTGGGTAGGTAAAAACCTACGTTGGCAAGCGGAAGAAATTAGAAAGCTTACGCAGAAATACAACTTTGATTACATCGGTGTCGATACCACTGGCCCGGGGCTTGGCGTATATGAAATGGTTCAAACGTTCTACCCTGCTATTACTGCTATTCATTACGGCCTGCAGACAAAGACAGCTCTTGTTTTAAAAACGCAGGACGTTATCCATAGCGGCCGATTGGAATGGGACTTTAGAGAGAGCGATATTCCCGCGGCCTTCCTTACTATTAAGCAGGAATCAACAAAGAATGGCGGCATAACATACGTTGCTGACCGTACTAAGAGTACCGGCCATGCAGACGTGGCTTTTGCAATTATGCATGCACTATACAACGAACCTCTCGCAGACCAGCCCGGCGGTGGCTGTGACTTTGGAATAAGTGAATAAGGAGCATTTTATGGTGGAGAACGAGGCTCAAAAGCTTACAAACGAACAGCCGGCAGAACCAGAGGTGGAAGCGTTTTCCTTTGGCGATCCGGAAACAGTGCTTAATGATCGAATTATAGACGGTCTTGGCGTGTGGCTGCTTGATAACGGCAGATACTATTCTACACCGGTTTCTTTAACGGGCTTGGCCAAGCTGCTTAAAGCCAACGCATACCACGGGCCGATTCTTGAGTTTAAAACAAACATGGTAATGCGCGGCTTTCAGGGGAATAGCGTAGTAAAACGTCGTGATATGAAAAAGGCCACGACGGACTATAACGTCTTTGCAAACTGTTATTTTAAAGTCTACCGCTCGGTTTATGGTGAGATTGTAAGATTGCAACATTTGCCGGCAATCAATATGCGGCGCTGTAAAGGTCAAGACTGTTACGGCATGCTTAATAATACGGGCCAGCTTATCGAGTTTAAGCCTGGCGAAGTTATCCACATTGCGAACTATGATGTTACCCAAACTATCTACGGCATTCCGGGGTATCTTGGCGCAATTCAATCTATGCTGTTGAACGAGGACGCTACCCTGTTCCGCCGTAAGTACTACAAGAACGGCGCGCATATTGGATACATATTCTATTCGACCGCCACGGGCCTGGATGAAAAGACGCGCGCAAAAATGAAGGCTGCCATTGAAAAGTCAAAAGGTCTTGGCAACTTTAAAAACATGTTCCTGCACATTGGTGGCGCAGATAAAGACGCGATCCAGATCAAGCCGGTAGGAGATTTCAGCACAAAAGATGATCTTGAAAAGATCAAAAATATTTCCCGTGACGATATTATCGCAGCAAACAGAATGCCGCCGGCACTGGCTGCGATTATGCCGGGACAAAATACCTCGTTTGGGGATTTAGAAAAAGTAGATGCGGTGTACCAGCGTAACGAGGTTACGCCAATTCGAGAGGATCTTTTAGAAGTAAATGACTATTTGCCACTTGCTGCAAGAGTTAGCTTTGACACACCTAGTAACACCGCTGTATAGTTCGTAAAACATACAAGGAAATAGCTAATGAGCAGAACACTAGTTTCGCACTGCCCAACGTGCGGTCATAAGGCAAGGATTGAGTCCAGCAAGGTTATATCGAAAGAATTAAAGCAGCTCTATTTCAGTTGTGGTGATCCTGCCTGTGGCCAGACGTGGGTTTCGAATTTAGAGTACTCGCACACCTTGAGTCCTTCTGCTTATCAACTGCCTGAGAACATGCGAGAGCAGCTTAAAACAACAACCCTGTCACAGCAGCAAAATTTGTTTGAGTGCATTACGTCGCCAGTCCAGTAGCCCGATTTCCCCCAATTACAATACCCGCCCTGCCCTAATCCGGCAGGGCTTTTTTTATAACATCTCAATATGTTGTTGACTTTATGTTGGGCACGGAATAATGGTGGCAAATGATCACAAGTGAAGGCAAGCGAAAGCGAGTGGGAACGAGTGAGGGCGAGTGAGGGGCGAGTGAAGGCGAAGAGCCATTTTAATATGTAGTGACGGAGTTGAATATGAGCCAACCAACAGCGTATGACTTTATTAACAAGCTTGGTGAAAATGCGGATCGTCGATTTGAAAATAATCTTCAGGATGCTAGGGATAATGGGCACACAGAGGTTCACATGGATGCAACCTTTTCTCCGGCTGAAGCTAGAAAAATGACAGGCCGGAGAAGTTTTCGTGGAACCTTCCTGCGCCAACTTCAACATGAAGCCGAAAATGCCAATTGCGATACAAATATTAGCGTTGCAGCTAATGGTGCGATTTCTATAAGTCGTTCTGAAAGTGTCAGTGAAAACGAAAATGAAGCTTATATTGATATTAAAGATAATCTCATGAAAGAGATGAAATGATTTTTATCTGTGGCTTACAATGCCCGCCCTGCCCTACTCCGGCAGGGCTTTTTTTGTGCCGTGATAAAAAAGACATAAAGACGTCATGACGTCATGACGTCATGACGTCAAAATACTTTACACACTGAAAAAACTATGTAAGAGAAGAGGGGAAGGGTGAATAAAGACATAAAGACGTCATGACGTAAAAGCGTCAAGACGCCAAAAACGTGAGGTGTGTATGGCTCGAAAAATAGCCCTCTCTAATCAGAAGGGCGGGGTAGGTAAAACTACAACCGTCATTAATGTAGGCGTAGGAATTGCTCGTCAAACTGGCAAGCGTCCACTGCTTGTGGATCTGGATCCACAAGGTAACTTGACTAACGCATTGGCTGGAAGTCTCGAAGAAGATCAGCAGACAGTTTTTGAAGTTCTGGCGGGAGACATTCAAACCGCAGATGGCATTATGCAGCTAGATGAAGTTGATTTGTTGCCAGCTGATAGAGCACTCGCCGGAGCGGATACGATCTTGATGAACAAGATGGCTAGAGAACGCATCCTTAAAAAAGCGTTGGCCAAGGTAGAAGGCGATTACGATTATATACTGATAGACTGCCCAGCAACGCTAGGCCTGTTAACAGTTAATGCGTTTGTCGCTGCAGATGAGGTTGTTATTCCTGTCGAGTGTGAAGCCTTTGCTCTAAACGGTCTTGTTGATTTGCTTGAAACAATCGATGAAGTTCGTGAAGCGTTGCATCCAGGTTTAACAATTGGCGGCGTGCTGGCTACAAAATTTAACAAAGGGCTTTCGCTTAATAAACAAGTGCAGGAAGCATTGCAGCAGCAGTTTAAAGATAATGTTTTTGAAACATTGATCCGTAAGAACGTGAAGCTTGCAGAAGCGCCAAGCCATTGCCAGCCGATTTATGATTACGCGCCGGGCAGCGCAGGTGCTGAAGACTACGAAGCATTAACCACAGAAATTTTACAACGGAGTGCATAATGGGTGGTGCATTAGGAGATAACGTCAAGACGTCAAGACGTCGCCAGAGTACGTTGATAAAGTCGACACCGACACAGGAATCAACCCCAGCACCAGAGCCAACGCCGGAGCCAGCTGCTACAAAAGCAGAAGAGCTTGTCCGTCATACGTTGCGTATTCCAGCATCAATGGAGCGCCGTTTCATGAAGTGGCAAATGGACCAGGTGATTGCAGGTCGGCCAAAAAGTGAAGTGAGCTTCAATGCGTTTGTATCGGAAGCGATGGACAACGCACTGAAAGCAGCAGGGTACGGTGAGACGTTATAGTGTTATGACGTCATGGCGTAAAGACGTCTTTATGTCATATAAATAACCATGCCCCTCAATCGTTCAGCAGTTTGGCGACGTAGAACGAATGAAGGGCACGATCAAAAGGAAGCATAGTTTATGTTGAAAGAATCAGAGCGTCAATGCATCGTGTTACAGGCTGGAAAAATGACCGTTAAAGCCGAGAATTTTTATGCACCAGTTGGCCGAAGGGCGCGTACATTTACAGCAGCTGCAAAGGCGTGTCGTGCTGCTTTAGCTGGAATGCCATATAAAGGTGTAGTGTGTTAACAGAGGTTGTCGTTGAGAGTATGTGTGAAGCAGAAAATGAGGAAATGAGTAGTGATAGTGAAAGATGAATTGAATAAAGTTTTGTCTGGTTACGATACCGTTCTTTTTACTGTTGATAGAGTTGTGTGTTGGTTTGAGTTGAAAAAGGGAGACAGAAGTTTAGCCGTTTATGGGCCTAAATCGGATTCAAAAGCTTTTCTTCTTGATACTGGTGAAGTTGAGTTTCAACCATGTTCTATCGAAGATAAGAATTTTTCCGCATTAGTTGATGCAACTTTTGAAAAGCATGCAAAGACTGAAGAAGAATGGGGACAAGAGGATATTGTTATTGATGAGTTCGGAGAGTTCTAGAAAATTTTTTTGCGTAACACGCGCAAAATCGATAGTTAACATAAAAGCCGTTACGCGCTAACGAGAATATTTTTTATCCGCTTGTAACTCATTAAAATACATGTGTATGTCAAGTTTAAAGCCCCTTGGAAGTGAACAAAAACACTTCCAAGGGGCTTTTTGCTTTTCAAAATGGGGAGCGCTTCGCATTAACCGTATACTACTCAAGTTAACTGTATGCGATTCGTGCTATTATGATTCCGGTTAAGACTTCCATGAATAGAAATTTTTTTTACACACGGTGTGTAATTTTGCTTGACTTGTTTACACACCGTGTGTATTTATATATTCATGACGAACACGGAGGTAATAAAGAAACTGAAAAAGGCAGGGTTCCGAAAAAGCCGAAAAGGTAGCAAGCACGACATCTACCAACATCCCGATGGGCGGATGGTGCCAGTACCAAGGCATAAAGGGAAAGACCTGAAAATCGGAACCCTACGGAGTATTGAAAAACTTGCAAACGTAACACTCAGCTAGAGGGAGGGGGCGAAAGCCCCCACTCTAAAAGGGGTTAATATATATGTTGTATCCAATTATTGTTCATGAAGAGGATGGCGGCTACACTTTTACTGCGCCGGATTTTCCGAGCTGCTTTTCTGAAGCAGATTCGCAGGAAGAAATACAGCCAATGTTGCAGGATGTAGTGCAGCTCGTGATGGAAGAAACAGGCGCGGACGTTCCTGTCCCGTCAAGTGTGGCAGAGCTTGCCGCCTCAGAAGAAGCACAAGGCGGCTTTGTAATGCTTGTCGACGTGGATCTTTCCTTTCTCGAAAAGACAGCTAAGCGCTACAACATCTCAACAGCGCCATGTCTTATGGCCACCATCGATCGTGCTGCAAAAGTAGCCGGGAAAAGTAGATCGCAGTACTTAATAGATTGCGGTCTAAAGTGTGCACCAAGAAATAGGCCGCAAGGCGAGCTATAATAATTAAAAAGACTTCACTTAGAAAAATCTAGGTGAAGTCTTTTTTGGTTTAATTCTTTGATGTTATGGGATATAAGAGATGCTTCATATGGTGAGACTTCCTTATCGTGCTACGGCACAAGGCGCAGAGCAAACTGATAAGGGAGAACGCTTATGATTGCATTTATGTCATCATGGTTAGCGTGGGCAACTCCATATGCAGTAAATGGAGCTATCTTTTGGATAGCTGCTGCATGTGTCTTGAGTGTCCTTAAAGCGCTGATAGGCTAAAACGGATGCGCCCCGCCGTGGGTTCCATCCACGGCGGGGCAC
The DNA here is from genome assembly GCF_000384815.1 of Halodesulfovibrio aestuarii DSM 17919 = ATCC 29578. Lineage (NCBI taxonomy): Bacteria > Pseudomonadati > Thermodesulfobacteriota > Desulfovibrionia > Desulfovibrionales > Desulfovibrionaceae > Halodesulfovibrio > Halodesulfovibrio aestuarii. The sequence continues at coordinate 1,028 of NZ_ARQF01000014.1, read as the reverse complement.
AAGAAAACTTGTAAATACTCATGTTAGTATGAAGCAGGGGAGGTCTCGCTGTAAAACAATCCTGCGCCGCTTCTTAAGGTCGAATGTGTTAGCGCACATTCGGCCTTTTCTTTGACAAGCTTGATTTTCTTGTCAAACAATTAATCAAGTTCGTTCACTAATAGTTAAACATGTTTTACTAATTATTCAAGGGTTCATTCCGGACGAAATAGGGCGAAATAGGACGAAATAGGACGATTAAGGATATTGCATAATGTAAGATTGTTGAATAAAAAATAATTATTACAGCATTTTAGGTTCGACAGGCTTTTGAGGGGGGTCCCCTTTATTCCCCGTTTTTTAGCAGTCCATTTTTCTATTATTTTTTATCATTTTTTATGATCCTTTTTTACGTAGTATTATTATAGGGCGTTTTAGTTGTCCTAAAAAAAGCCCCCTTTTTCGAGACTCCGAAAAGGGGACTTTTTTTAGCTACTAGGGCTACTAACTCGCTGGCACAACAGACGTGTTTAAATAGACGCCTTTTAAAATAGACGTGAATTGTTTCCGGTTGAGTGTGATTGAGTATTCTTTGCCCGGGTTCTTTTTGGCAGAAGCTACGGTTGCAAATATCTTCGCTCGTTCTTCGTTTGTTTCATCCTGGACAAAGTTGATGAAGAACGCACTTAACATTGACCGGGCAATGGCCATGTCTTTTGTATTTATTTCGAGGTGGGCTTTGGCCAATTCGCCCCCCACTTCTTTCATGGTAACAGCGCCAATAACAGTGCCTTTTTCTTTTAACAGGTAACTAAAATATGTTTCCTTTTCGAGTGCCGGCACTCCTAGCTCATTGAGCTGGCTGTTAACTGAGGCAATGAATTTTTCCGGAGAAAGAGTAAACACTGGAATAGTTGCAGGAACCTCGCCCTTGATTGCTTTCTCTGCAAGATTCCAAGAAATGGACGGTGGCGCGTATTCGATACCCGGAGAAGAGTTTTTAGCCACGCCATTAACTGCATAGATTGCCCCTTCCTTGATCCAGTAAC
>NZ_ARQF01000013.1 GCF_000384815.1 Halodesulfovibrio aestuarii DSM 17919 = ATCC 29578 | reverse complement strand
GCCCGTTATCAGGAACTTATTATCGCAATGCACGCAGTGCAGGAGGAAGCATCATGATGAATCCATCCGTTATTGTTCGTCGTAAATTGGAATGCGTTCGCAACTCTGTTGGAGTGCTTGCGAAGCAGGAAGGGATTTGTGTGGAAGATCAGCTGAACATTAGCAACCTGTACCGCATGATTGCCCAGATTGATGAACGGCACCGTAACAAGCTGAAGCTTACAGGCCACGTTGTTATTCCGCTAAAGCGCAGAGCATTGGCCGCAGATTGTTTGACTACTGCCGAACGTAATGAATTGGCCAGAAGAGTATGCGGTGGCGGGCATCATGATCCCGCAGCTTAACCTACACATCACATTTTTATTTTTATCGCCTAATATAACGTCAATTTCTAACGAACTGGAGAGATCATGAATAAAGTAGATTGGGAACGCCCGCTGAATGAGGATGAGAAGGAATTTAAAGCAATGGTTACTGACCATCTTCCTGCTATCGTTTGCCGTACCGAAATTGCAAAACTGACTGGCGGCTGGCTGACGCTGAACACCATCAAAAAAGATGACAGTAACGGCACTGGCCCACGCAAGCGGTTTACATCCGGCAGGAAGGTGCTCTACCGCCGTGACGATCTTATTGAATACGGAATACGTCGTTTCGGTCTGGTGGAAATAAAAGGAATTGCTGCCTAGTCCGTGCCAACAGAAAGCAGTTCTACAGCTTCGCGGCTATCGTCCGGAATCAGGTGGGCATAGCGCTGGGTCATTGCAAGAGTCTTGTGCCGCATAAGCGACTTAATGCGGTAAATATCTACACCAGCAATTGCAAGCCAACTCGCGAAGGTATGCCGCAAGCTGTGAAACACTATGCGCTGACTCTCTGAGGTTGCATCATCATTGAAGCCTAGAGAGTCCACTACATCTTTAAACAGATGTGAGAAATTTTCGCGCTTCTTCCCGCCAAAAACCGGAGGGAACACAAGCGCTGCACGTTCGCTGCGAGTCTTACGATCCTTCAACATAGTTATTGCGCTGCTGTTTAGCGGGATAGTTCCACCGGGCTTTCTGCTGGTAGATTTTCGCACCACTAATGTTTTGCCATAAAAGTTTATATCGCTCCATTCTAGGCGCTGTATCTCACCCATACGCAAGCCTGTTGTGAGCGAGAGGAGAATAGCATCATGCAAATCCAACCAAGACGCCTTACCCGTAGTTCGGGGAGCGTTCTCAGAATTATTCCTACATGTACGCAAAATAAGATCTGCTTCTTCTTTTGTGAGGTATCGCTCGCGGGCGTTGCAGTTATCGGAAAGCTTGGGCAGTTCCACGCTGGCGATTGGAGACAGTCCGGTGAACACCACGTTTCCATCCACAGTGGTAACGGTCGCTCTGTTGAAGGTCTGGCGGATCACGGCCATATGATGCAGGACAGTGCCGTCACTGAGATTATCCTCATACATGCTATCCATGAACTCATGCAGGAGATCGGGTGTAATGGAGTTGAGGGGCAGTTCACCCAAGAAAGGCAGAATACGATGGTTGGCGCGCTTGACGTCGTCCGCCCAGCTGCGCCGCTTCTTCCTGTCCCGTTTCCACGGAATGAAGTGCTCCTCGAAGAACTGACGGAAGGTCATAGCGCGCAGGGTTTCTTCTTCCTCGACGGCCTTGGCTGCCCGTCTCTTCTCCTCGCGCTGCTCCATCAACTCCTTAAAGGTGGTGGGCGTCTCTCCCTGCTTGTAGTTCTGCTGGAGCTGGTTGCGCATGCGAGTGATCTCGGCTGCCGTCCATCCTTCAGAGGACCAGCCAAGCCCTTCCTCATGCTCTTTGCCGTTGCGATACCAACGGACGCAGAAGTATTTATCAGGGCGGCTACGGTGCTTGCGATCTTCAAGCTCATAGTAGCGGATGCCTCTTGCACCCTTCACCCGGAACCATGTTTTCTTTGCTTTCATCATGCTCACCTCTCCCCCGTTATGCCCCCGCTTTTTTACATGGTCAAGACACAACATGCCACACACCTTTCAACTCAACATACTGCTATTACTACATCTAACACAGCAAGACACACCTACAAACCCGTTGGGAAGGTATTCAAAATCCGCCGGCTTTACAGCTGTGGGAGTTCAAGTCTCCCTCTCGGTACCATGTAAAAACAGGCACTTACGTAGAAATACGTGAGTGCCTTTTTACTTTTCAAATTCTGGAATTTTTATTTTGTACAACTTCTGTACAACCTTTTGCTCAAAACAATAATTAGCGATCAAACACTATCCGCAGCTCTCCTAACCTTTTTTTAGAGATCTCAGTATCAATCTTCTGGAATTACAGCACGAGCATAGCCAAGATATTCATTCTGTGGAGTTCGTCGTTGTGTCCAAGGCCTTCTAACTGGAAAACCCTCTGGACGTTCACGCTGAGAGCAATGAGTCAAAACTAGATGGCTTTTAGCCCTTGAAGCCCCTACGAAGAATGTACACAGGTTTTCATCGACGTCATCCCCCCAAAAAGTGTTTGCTTCCACAGCCTGAAGAATCACCGCTTCAAACTCTAACCCCTTCGCCTTATGCATTGTTAATAGCCTTACTGCATTAATATCGCCAACTGCATGCAAAGCCATAACAAAAGAGTCATCCATCTCATCATCTACTTCAATAAGGTCTTTGGCCTGCTTAACAAGTTCTTGAAGTCTCGGCAGCTTTTGATATTCATAAGACAACAAAGCTAGTCTTTGATGCTTTAACTTATTCAATAATTCTCTAACGAGAGTCCATTTACTCTCAAAATCAAGAAACTCCTCCCTAGAATTCTTAACTTTCTTACATTGTCCATTGAGATGGTCTCTAATCTCTTGGGCAAAACTCTCTGAATCAACATCAAGAGTTATTATTTTTATAGTCTCCCAAAAATTAGACCAAGCTTCAGGTTCTCTATCACCGAAGAGAATTAATAAGTAATCAATGATAAGAGTAAAGATTGGTTGGTGGATCAAGTCTTGATTCTCATGTTCATCTCGAAAAGGGATTTCATGTTGGCTTAATTCGCTCATTACTTTTTGCAAATAATACTTCAAATCACTCCGAACAATTATCGCAATCTCTGAAACGGGCAAACCTTCTTCTATCCAAGTCTGTATCTGTTTCCGAACTTGGATCGCTTCTTCAGCACAATTATCAAAGTGCCAAATCTCAACCGTCCCCTCTTCTTGATCCTCTGCCACCATTTTAAGAACAGCCTCAGGCTCTAAAACTTGTACAATCTCATTTTGCATTCGCCTCAAGCGTTTTTTTGAGCGAAAATTCATATAAAGACGAGAGACATTAGCTTCAAAATCTTCACGATATTGTTCAAAAACACCCTCTAACGCATTAGCCCATCCCATTATCCTCTGTTTATAATCACCAACGGCTACCACACGAGAAGAACTACCTTTAAAAGCAAGCTGCAACAGTTCATACTGCCTATCTGTACAATCCTGAAATTCGTCCAAAAAGACATCAGAATATGTTGCTCGTAACGCCCTGCCTGCATACTCACACTGCTGAAGTATAGATATTGCTAGCGGCAAAAAATCTGAAAAAGTAATTTGCTTACGATCAACTCTCACATCACCAACAGTGAAGTCTACATCTAGTGCTTCTCGTCCTGTTAGAACGGGCCTAAATTTTTGAATAAGCATCAGTGCAAAGCCATGAAAGGTAAAAGAGTCGAAGCGAGTTGACTTTTCATAACCACATCGAGCGATTACCCGATCTTTTATATTTCTTGTTGCATCAACTTTAAAAGAAATTGCCAAAATTCTTTTAGGATAGCGGGTAAGTCCTGTTTGCAACAAAAAGCCTGCACGTTGAGCCAATACTTCTGTTTTTCCAGCCCCTGGTCCAGCAGTTAGCAGCAGGCTCCCCTCAATCGATGTTGCGGCACTTAATGCAGCCGGTTCCATCTGTTCAACCCCTGAAGGTTTCCAACCAGCTACATCGATCACTCTGGAGCCTCCTCAAGGAGATTTTTAACTTTATCTATAAGTCGCGATAAAAAAGAAGGCATAGTATCGCAGAGTTTCCCACTTTCAATATTAGTTAAGGCTGTTATATGGGTCGCAGGCTTACTGTTTACCTTGAATAACTTATGATATGATTCAAAAAATTTTCTTTCCTCTACTCTATACTGAGCTGCCTTAAAGTACCCTTTGCCTAGTACTGACCTAATGGTTGCCTTGTTAGGTAACCTAGCACTCTTTGCACCATACTCTGCAGAAAAGCAGCAAAGCATAGAAAAATCGAGATCCAACGGTGAAGAATAATAAATATTTGCCTCCTCAAAATCATTAACCACTTTGTCATGAGTATTAATCTCAAAATAATTTCGAACTAAATGCTTCTGACTATTCCATGCTTCGATATACTTGTCATCAAGCGTCTCAAAAAGATCATCTGAGGGTCTATATTTTTTTAATTCATTATAAGCATACTTTAATCGCCCCCATCCACCACCATATCTTGCAACATCTAAATCAAGTAGTGTTACGAAAGGAATCCCAAGAGCGAACAAAAGCCGCCAGAAGTGGTTCACATGCCGCCCACCTAGCGGGGCGACAACTATCCCTGAATGATCAACAGGCATCCCTTTAGCCTCAAAAAGCTTTGGCAATACTAGCAGTTCACTGTCCCCCTCACCAAGGACAACCACTCTTGCAAAATAAACCTCTGGATATGCCATAACAGCCTGTCTTACGAACTTATGAGCCTCATCTTCTTTACCAGGCATCACAATCTCTTTGACATATGTAGTACGATTAGGACCGAGTCGAAAATAACGCACCTGCTCTGGTTCAATTCTTTTCAAGACAGAAGGGGCATGAGTTGCAATAAGAGACTGCGAGCTATCATCTCTACCAAGCTTTTCAAGTGCGTCTATGATCCGACCTAAATAATAAGGAGCCAGGCTATTCTCGGGCTCCTCTACAGCTAAAATGGTAAACACTGCCGGACGCATTTTATCTACATCAAATCCTTCTTCACCCCCAGCTAATGCAGATTGTCCAAATCGATGAGAAGCTAAGACCAAAGCAATATATAAGAGAGACTTTTGGCCATCACTCAAACGAGAATACTCAACAAACTCTTCATCATGCCCTGGGCTAAAAAGGATACTAAGATGCTTTAAAAAGGATTCAATATCACTGCTTCCAAAACTCATCTTGGGATCTTTGAAAAACGCTCCCTTATGCAGTCGTCCCCAATACTTTTCTAAAAGTTCATTAAATGAACTTACTGTTGTATTTTCCCCAAGACACTCAGCTGCATCGCAGGCTAGTGCTTCAACATCACTTTGCTGTGCCTTCCACTCAACAGCCCTTAAAATCCGACCAATAACAGTATTTACGCCATACGCGATGTGGTCAGAGGGGTCTCTTCTCGCAGGTAAGTAATGAAGTTGAATATTATTACGATCAAGTTTGCTTACAGAAAATTTATCAAACGTACCGTCAGGTTTTATATTCGACACATAATGCAAAGAAGCTTCTATTTCACCGACAATGTTAAGTTCTGCATCTAGCCTATATCGAACCATAGGTAGCTCTTCAGGGGCATTTAAACGCATATGCTGAAAATGAGCAGCCACAGCATGTTCACCTTCTGGATCATCGTTATTAAGTTCATTAACTATAAAATCGGCTTCTACCCAAAATGAAAGAGACTCACCTACTGGCTCCTGCCCGACAGGCCTATGAAAATCCGATTTTTGTATCTTTCTAAGCGCTGGATCAAACGCAAACATTCTACTCAAAGCCTGCAGAGCTGCAGTCTTACCAGCACCATTCGGTCCAATTAATGCTGTGACCTTCTCAAGTTCGATCTCAGTAGGTTCAGGCCCAAAACATTGAAAATTTGAAATTCGTAGTCGTTCTAACTTCATAGTTATCCTTGGAGCAGCTGGTTCAGCTTATCAAATGCATAAAAAGACAAATCTGCATGTGGCACGACAATGCAATATAATACCCTATTGTCATTACTAAAAACGTCATCATAAAGCTAAGTCCCCTCTACAAGGAACTCCTACTTTAAGCTAGCCCCCACTTACAAACTATTCCACCCGTTACCATATAAAACCGTCACCCTACTTCCCCAATCCTTCCCACTCCGCTTTTCTCTCTTCAACGCATTGTGATACGAAACAACAAAACCACAGCATGTTCAGTCATAGGAGGGACCAATATGCAGAATTTATTCAAAGGAGGTAGTATGAAGACTAAATTTAAGGAGGACCTAATATGTAGCAATCTCTCTGAATAGAGGAACCGAATCCATTTTTTTACCAAGGAGGATAACAAGAGACTCTTTAAACTAACTATAACAATCCAACCTTTCGACTTTTGTCGGCCTTGGCGTGATGCGGGTTATGCACGAGCGTCAGTCACAGCTTGCTGTTAGTCGATTAGGGTCTTTACTTGCGCCCTCAGCACGGCATATCTCCACATTTTATCACCCCCTCCCCCTTAAAAAACAGTCAAAATGCACAATTCCAGGTAGGGGGGGGAGGATAAAAAGTAACTCATTTTCACAGCTAGCGTCTCAATAGACAAACTGCTATATTAAAATTTCTTTTAATCTCTTAAAAAGAAAATGGAAAAAAAATGTTCGCCAACGAACTAAAAAAAATTGACGATCTCCAAAACGAAATAAAGTCACTTCGCCCTTTAGATGAAGATGAGATCTTACAGCTTAAAGAATACTATCGAATCGGCTTAACCTACAGCAGTAACGCCCTTGAAGGCAGCTCTCTCACTGAAAGTGAAACGAAGGTTATTATCGAGGATGGGCTTACTATTGGTGGTAAATCCATTAAAGAACATATGGAAGTATTGGGGCATAGCGAAGCTTTCTCATTCATTCACGATATTGCATCAAGCGAATTACTATCTGAAGAAGATCTACTTAAAATCCATAGCTTAGTTTATGGCCGTGTGGATAAAGATCAGGCAGGGATCTACAGAGACAAGAGAATCTTTCTATCAGGGTCAAAATATAGCTTTCCAAAGCCTGCTGAAGTGCAGCCTTTAATGACCGAGTTCTTCAACAAACTTCCTGCAATGAAAAAAGAACTACATCCTGTCGTCTTCGCTGCTCAAGCCCATAAAGAATTTGTGTTTATCCATCCTTTTGTGGACGGTAACGGTAGAGTTGGCAGACTGCTTATGAATTTACTACTTATTCAGGCTGGGCACCTCATCACAATTATCCCACCCGTTCTTCGCAGCGAATACATTGCAAGCTTAGAAAAAGCACATACTGATGACTCTGACTTCGTTAGTTTTATTCTTCGCTGCCACATTGAAGCTCAAAAAGAATATCTACGCCTCGTAAGATAAAAGAATATACAAGGTGAGACCTCGGAAATGAGATTTCACCTTGTGTGTTACGTAATGCATTGAAGCGATATCATATTCCTTCCGTCCACAGACTGACATGTCGCATGCGTTAAAGCGTCATGAGGCACAATCCCGCCCCCCATTGGAACCTGATCCAGATATGGAGAAGGTATCAAATCCACAGCTTGGCCATAAAGAGTGAAACATACGTCTTCTCCGTCCAGAGTAATAATCAAGTCAGCTGAGATTGAGTAACCTTCAGGCCACCTTCCTCCAGGCTTTAACTTGCGGCGCTTTACGACCTGTCCATCAACCCATTTCAGCAGCCAGAATTCTATTTCAAGAACTCTAAACTCAATACTGTTACCAATCGGAATATAGTTTAGGCAGAACATGCCATCATGACAGGTTAAGTAGCTTGAGTACTTTTGTCTTCTCATCACACTTTCCTCTTAATGAACGTGAATACGTCTTTCACGCATAAAGTTAACAGGCTGAGTTACGAGGTAATTTCTACCTGCTGTGCTGTTCTAAGTTAAGCTTTAAGCACTCTAAACAGCACGCAGTACATATCTACCCAACTCACTGCAACCACTATGTTTACAAAGTAAGAGCCCAGACAGAGCAATAAACTCCATCCGGACTCTTAAAACGACACACATATGTGAAGATGATTCTCAGGATATATAATACTCCTTACTTTTTTCCGTCATCATCCTATTGGCATATGCTTCCATTGAGAACACCCAAACATGTGCTTACCTTTCGGTTCATAGCCTTTAGTATTAACTTTGGCTAAGTAACTGCAGCGATAAAAACATTTCGCATATAAGTCCTCAAAATTATCCTGACTACGACGGAAGTTGTAGTAACTCGTAACAGAATTGCCCTGACGGTCTTTATGACAGTAATGCACTAACCCCTGGGGGCTTGGAGCAACTTTTACAGCTCGATTCCAGTGTTCCTCAGCCTTTTTTAAGAGCGTATGTGGAGCCTGATGCCTATTGCCATTTACAGTAAGCATACAATGGTAATGCTGATGCTTCTCACGAGATTGCTCACGAACCCAAAGCAACTTTGGACTAGAGCCATTACGACTTAAATTACGAATGTACGTATCGTAAAACGTAGATATCGCATGATTATCAAGTGACGCTGAATATCCAGCAGGGAAACGTAAGTCAAAACGGACAACAAGTACCTTGTTATGTTTTATGAATTGGGATTCAAGAATCCCCTTTATATTCTCTAGTATTTCTTCAATACATCCTTGATCTTTTTCAAAATCAGTATTGATTGGAAGGTCCTTGTAAGTGGAATCATAAGTTACGTTTTTATGCTTCATTTTTTACTCCTTTGTTTTCTGTTATCTAATCTAGTTATTAGAATAAAAAAAAATGACTAACTCTGTTGGTTAGTCATAAGTCCTATTGCTATCTTTCAAGCTTACTTTATTCTTCTCTAGAAAAAATAATAAAGAGTTCTTATTTAGGTATTACCTATTTACCTAGCAAAGTAAGAGCTACAAAGAATTAAATACGACAAACTTCACAATGTCGTTTCTATGTAAAACAACACAAATAAATTTGACGGAAATATTTCTCGTATATTATATACATACAAGAGATTGGCACCTTAACACAAAAAGAGGAGCCAATACTGACTCCTCTTCCAACTACAACTTAAATTCACAACCACAATTTCTGCAGACATACTCTTTCAAAATAGTAGTATCAATTTGCCTTCCAACAGAACGCCCTACAGTTGTCCCTACAACCAAACCAGCCAACGCTCCCATTAGCGCTCCAGCAGTAGAGCCAATCACAGGGCCAACAGCAGGAACCATTCTACCAAGTGCACTTCCCAATTCCGCTCCAGATGTATCACTTAGACATCCGGTAGTAGCACCAGCAATACCACCTGAAACCGTTCCAATTTGTTCTGCTTTATCCAGCAGTGTTGAGGTCTTCCCTTAAAAAGACATAAGTCAAAAATAGAGTTTTCTGGCATAACGCAGTCAGCAGGTATCTATGAAGAAATCACGCGTTAATGAAAAGCAACGTGAAAGACATTTGTCGTGCACATGGAATTTCAGATGCAACTTATTATAACTGGAAGTTGAAGTAAGGCGGCATGCAGGCTTCAGACCTGAAGCGGTTGAAAGATATGGAACATAAATTGTCGCAGCTAAAACGAATGTACGCTGATATGACGCTCGAAAATCGTGCTCTGAAGGATCTTCGTCGGAAAAAAGCTTTAGTGCCGTCCTGTAGACGTGAAGTAGTTCTATTTCTTGTTGCTGAGCACAAACTTTCGATTTCTCGAGATTGTGCCTGTGTGAGATTCTCGCGGACGGCGTTTTATCGGCTTCGACAAATCCGGTCAGATGAGGATGCAATTCATGCCCTGAATGAGTTGATAACAAAGCAGCCTCGCTGGTGATTTTGGAAATGCTTTCGTGCGTTACGTCATACTCATTCATGGAACCATAAAAAGGTTTATAGCAAAAACACTATAACCCATTATATTTACAGAAACCAACAACCGAAATTGAACCGCCGAGCTACTGATTAAAAATTGTCTGACGGGAGATCATTTTTTCCGCCGGGACGCCCTGTAATATCTTGATTCATGTGCCCTACCCTTATTTCAGCCTATTTCCAAAAGCACCTAAAAATACAGAGTATTGTACACAGATTTGCGGACAATTTACGGACAGGGAGATTGTTATTCAAACTCCCTTCCGCATCAAAATCAAAGCACTATTTATCTATAAACACAGCACAATAATTCCCGTCATCATGCCTGCAATTGGAACAGTGCACACATTTGGCTTTTTTCCTGTCACCTTCTTTCCAGCGTTTGAACAGGTCAGGTTCTGCTAGTAGCGGGCGGGAGAGGCCGAAGAGTTTAATCTCCGTTTCGTTAAGTATGGATTCGATATGATCCGGTTGTGACAAGCCGCCCACGGTAATGACCGGAATATCCACATCTCGGCTGATGATGTCGCCATATTCGACAAAGTAGCCCTGTTTTTTGAGTTCATGACCATCAAAAAATTCACCAGCCATGGATTTGGCCTTGCCGTGGATGTTGCCAGAAATCTCCAGTCCTTGCACGCCCATTTTATCCAGCTTGATACAAATGATTCTTGTTTCATCAAAGGTCAGTCCGCCCTCAAAGAACTCACTGGCGGTGAGCTTGACCAGAATCGGGTAGTCTGCACCTACTTCTTTGCGCATGGCTTCGTATATTTCAACCATGAAACGCATGCGGTTTTCCAATGACCCGCCGTATTCATCGGTGCGGTTATTATAATACGGACTCAAAAACTGGTTGATCAGGTAGGTATGAGCTGCGTGGATTTCAACCCCATCAAAACCGGATTCCTTGGCCCTTTTCCCGGCAGCGGCAAAAGCTTTGATGATAGACTTGATTTCATCCTTAGTCATGGGCATACCGCAGGTACCGGTGCTTCTCTCGGGAACATTACTCGGCGCGAAGATCGTCCGTTCGCCCACGTTGTAAGTAGTTTTTGTCCCGCCATAAGCAATCTGGAGGATAATTTTGGAGTCGTGTTTGTGTACTATGTCAGTTAGTCTGCGATAATCGGCTATGAAAAAATCATCGTAAATGCCCATCATACCCGGATTGGGTTGCTCTTCAGCCACCACATTGGCGTACCCGGTGATGATCAGCCCCACTTCATTTTCAGCTAGGGTTTTATATATCTCGTAAAGTCGGGGAGTCATGCGCCCGTTCTCTGTGGTCATGTTTTCCCAGGTGGCACTGCGGACCAGCCTGTTTTTAAGATTCAGCGAACCGAGTTTACACTTTTCAAAGAGAGTCTTCATTTTTATTCCTAATATGAAATTGTTAGAATCAAAACTTTACACTAATATGTTACACTTTGATTCTTGTTTTCGGAATAATGTTGCATTTACTGTGCCTGATCCTTGACTCAAATTCTTTGCTCTCATAGAAAAAAATAAATACCCAATTAAGAGCCGACATGAAAAACCCCGACCCGAATCAATTAAATATAGCCGATGTGTTAAAACGCATTGATGAAGTGCGTGATAAGGATCTTCAACACCTCCTTAGAACTACACTGGAAACTGCTCAACAGAAACTCCAGAAGAGTACCAATGAACTTTATCGCTTGCGTTTAAATCTGGAGAATTCATTTAACAGCATCCCGGATGCGATTGTCACTGTGGACGAGGGGATACGCATCCTTTCTGCCAACGCGGCTTTCCTTTCCCTTTATGGTGGTTTTCTAGCGGACTACAAAGGGAAGACTTTTGAGCAGTGTTTCGGCAAAGATTCCGCGCCGTACAACAGCGTAATCCGCCAGACTCTGGAGCTGGGCAGGCTGACCTCCCATTTCCGGGTAAATACGACCACGCCCGAGGGCAAGGTATGCAAGCTGGAACTCAACGCTGCCCCCCTACGCACCGGAGAATATAGCTTCGGAGGTGCTGTTCTGGTCATTAAGGATATGACCCGACTCGCGGTTCTGGAGCGGCAGCTTGAGGACCGCAAACTGCTCAACAACATGGTCGGAAAAAGCGACGTTATGAAAAGGGTTGCCGCTCTGGTGCACAGCCTTTCGGACATTGCTACCACAGTGTTGATTACCGGGGAGTCCGGCACCGGCAAGGAATTAGTTGCCGACGCCCTGCACTATACCGGGGTCAGAGCAGAGAATAGAATTGTCAAAGTAAACTGTGCCGCCCTTTCGGAATCATTGCTGGAAAGCGAACTTTTTGGGCACGTGCGCGGAGCCTTTACTGGAGCCAGCCGCGATTCCGAAGGCCGGGTTGCCGCAGCCGAAGGAGGGACTCTCTTCCTTGATGAAATCGGCGACCTTCCTCTTTCTATCCAGCTAAAACTATTGCGTTTTCTTGAATACAAGGAATACGAGCGGGTAGGCAGCACCAAGCCGCGTAAAGCCGACGTACGCGTTGTGACCGCCACAAACGCCGACTTGTTACAAAAAGTTCATGACGGCTCATTCCGTAAGGATCTGTACTACAGGCTCAATGTATTCCAGATTGAAATGCCTCCCTTGCGCGAACGCAAGGAGGACATCCCCTTGCTGATTGAAAATTTCATCACTCTCTTCAACCATGAACTGGGCCGCTCAATTAAATCCATCTCCCCGGAATTACTGGATACGCTCATGCAGTACGACTGGCCGGGTAATGTTCGTGAACTGCGTCATTGCATCGAATACGCGACCATTTTATGCCTTGAAGAAATGCTGCGGTGCATCCATCTTCCGCAGAATTTTAAGGCTAGCTGCAATTGCCTGCCCGCCTCCCCTATACCGCAACAGAAGCCGAAACAACTGCCCCAATCCACACTCGAGACGGCTGTCAACGAGACATCAGCAAAGTGACAAAGTTTTGATAAGCAAAAGGTACTCGATGCACTTGAACAGGCGGGCTGGAAAAAGGCTCGAGCAGCGCGCATTCTGGGCATCAGCCGCCCGACCCTTTACCGCTGGATGAAACAGGTCGGGATTTCCGAGCAGTAAATCCGTTACAGGTTAACGTTACACTTTTCTTGACAGTCAAATTTCATTACATAACTAAGGTAACACAAAGTGTAAAACAAACTGTAACATTACACGTTACACATTACACATTGCATATTACACATCATGTGAATTATGTAACAAAGAATAATTTATGCAAAGCCAACCCATAGTCATCTTTTTAAATTAACCTTTTAAATCAGAAACATATGCTCAACTTTAAATTATGGCACGCGAACTGCTACAGTAACGCAGGAGTGTAAACCATGACTCTTAACAGATGTAAAGTGCTGACTCCCGACCAGTACGACTCCCTGCTTGAAGAAAGCATGGGCCTACTGCTGGTGGGATATCTTTCGGATGACCTGATCTCAAGCAGGCAGATGCAGATTCTTGCGGATTTTGCACAATCGGCTGCCAAACGCGTTACCTGTGCAATCCTTAATCCTGCATACGGTTCATACTTTGAGAAGAAACTGAAATTGGATGGGAGTCCAACTTTCCTGCTCTTCTTCGCCGGAGAGGAACAACGCCGCTTTCTCGGATCAGCAGACTTCGAAGACCTCAGGGAGCTTGCGAGCGGACCTGCGGGTGACGTTGCATTGTAATCACGGTTGGAGGACTGTGGCAACGAAACTGTGCTGTCCACTGAGACTTAGAGTGAATTTTAAAGGAGAAGTGTGTATGCCTGATTCTAAGGGTACAAAAGGTAAAGCAGATATGATGTCCCGTCGTAAGCTGCTCATGAATGGAGGCGCCGTGACGGCTGGAGCTGTCCTTTTTGGTGCGACCGGCAGTCTTGCCAGTGAAAAAGCCCCTTCAGTTCGTTCCAAACTACCGACCACAAAGTGGGACGGTGAGTTTGACGTGCTGGTTATCGGCAGCGGTTTTGCCGCATTGTCCGCAGCCATTGAAGCGCGCCGCAAGGGCCTCGATGTTATGGTCGTTGAAAAAATGCGCGTGCTGGGCGGCAACTCCTGCATCAACGGCGGCCTTTTTGCGGTTGCAGGCAGTGAACTGCAGAAAAAAGAAGGCGTTAAAGACAGCATTGAAACCATGGTTAACGACATGCTCAAGGCTGGTCGCGGCATCAACCATGTTGAAATAACCAAAAAGATCGCCGAAGGCTCCATCGATGCCTACAATTTTGTTATCCAGTGCGGTGCTGTGTTCAAGCCCAAACTTTCATGGCTCGGCGGACACTCCGTAGCCCGTACCTACCTGACACACAATGCTTCTGGTTCCGGCATTGTCCGTCCGCTGGTGGATACCGCCCGTGCTGAAGGCGTTGTTCTGCGCACCGGTTGCAAAATGCTCGACTTCATCGTCGACGACGATGAACGCATTGTCGGCATCCGCGCCCGCGACGGTTATCGTTTCCCGAACGAAGAAAGTGGACAGATCCGCATGTTCCGCGCCCGCAAAGGTGTGGTCCTCGCCACTGGCGGATTCAGTCAGGATGCTAAATTCCGTGCTGCTCAGGATCCCCGCCTGGCCGGCAAGATCGACAGTACCAACCAACTCGGTGCAACAGGCGAAGCCATGCGCGCGGCCTTTCGTGCCGGGGCCGTTCCCGTACAGATGTCTCTCATCCAGCTCGGCCCGTGGGCTTCCCCGGACGAAAAGGGATTCGGTGTTGCCTCCATGTTCAACATCCAATCCGGATTCCGTTACGGTGTAATGGTTGACCGTTCCAGCGGAACCCGCTTTGTAAATGAACTGGCTGACCGTAAAACCCGCGCCGATGCCATGCTCAAGAAAGTAGACGCTAACGGCTCTCCCGACTACCCGATCATCATCGTCGACAGCAAAGGCGCAGAAGCCTGCCCAACTCTGGATCGCTGCCTGAAATACAAGGTTGTGCACGGTTTCGATACCATCGAACAGTTGGCTAATTTTTACAAAGTACCGGCTGCCAAGCTCTCCGAAACCATCAGTAACTACAACAAATACGTTGCGGACAAGCACGATCCAGAATTCGGCAAACCGCTGAGCACCGCAACTCCGATCGTGAAAGCGCCTTTTTACGCCGTTCGCGGCTGGCCAAAAGTGCACCACTGCATGGGCGGCGTAGAAATAGATGTAAAAGGCCATGTCCTTCATTCCCAGAACTTCAAGCCTATCAACGGCCTCTATGCCGCAGGCGAAGTAACCGGCGGTCCCCACGGGGCAAGCCGTCTCGGCAGTTGCGCAATCACCGACTGCCTGGTCATGGGACGTATCGCCGGCAACAGCGTTGCTGGTAATGAGCCGAGCTAATTGATTTATAGATACTGAAGGGCAATATCATGATTAAGAAAACATCTGTCGCCTTGGGGGCGATTCTACTTCTGCTTGCAATGGGAATTTTCATTGTACCCAACGCGCTGCGCGCACAAGATAACGCTGAAAAAGAAAAGAGTGTTGCCGAAATTGATATGGAGCAGCACAAGACCAAACAGTTCACTATCGACCTTATTGACGATGTAGTCTTCGGCAAACTTCCAGTCAAAAGCTACCACAAAAAGGTTCACCAGAACGGTGCTAACTGCGAGCTTTGCCACGGTGTGAAAGCACCAACGACACCACCGGATACTCGCAATTGCGCCAACTGCCATGGCACTCCCGAAGATGTCGCCAAGCGCACTGAAAAACTTGAACCCAATCCGCATAACTCCCCGCACTGGGCCAAGGAACTCCCCTGTGACACCTGTCATAAAGAGCACGGTAAATCTGAGTTTTACTGCAAAAACTGCCACCACTTTGATTACCAGGTGCCTTAAGCATTAATCAGGAGGAATTTCGCATGTTTATCAAACAGGCATCTGTTTGTTTGGTCTTAACTCTTGCCTTATTTATGGCTGGAGTAGTCCATGCAGCGGGCGGTACAGCCGCCCATTCAGAGCAATTATACTCAAAGGCCGCCCAGTTGCGCCAAGGAGCGCTGAAGCAGAATCAGAAATGCTTCTCCTGCCATGGTGATGCTGAGATTACCGCAAAATGGGTAACTGACCGGGGCCGCACTCTTCAGCTACATGTTGATGAGGTGGACTACCGCAACTCCGTGCATAGCGGGCAAAGTTGCCAAAGTTGTCACGAAGGTGCAACTGAAGACGCTTTTGCGAGTGCACCCCATAAATTCAAAAACAAAAAGCCTATGGACTGCCAGTCCTGCCACGGCAATTACTTCAAGGATATCTACGAACAGGTTGACCGCAGCTACCATACCAAGGCCATAGTTAAGAAAGGTAAGGAATTCAGCTGCGCATCTTGCCATGATGCTCATACTTTCCATCTCCCGGCAAGGACTGAAGAAATAGCATCAAGTGTTGCCGAGACAAACAAACGTTGCTTCAGGTGCCACTCCGACCTGCGCGGCTACCAGAAGCTGACCGATAAAAAACTGCTCGACCAGAAAATGGGCCACTGGTTTCTGCCCAACAAAGAAAAGCATTTTGAATCTGTCAGTTGTGTATCCTGCCACGGCGGCAAGGATGGCACAGAAGTGCACGTGATTATGGAAGTGAAGGATATAAAAGTAAACTGCGAGAGTTGTCATTCCAAGTCATCCGCTATGACTGACAAACTTAACAAATACCGCAGTGAACAGCGCGCCTTTTCCATGGTCAACAAAGGGCTCTTCGATGACGCAGAGCTGCAAAAGAAAAACGGCGAAGCAATCAAAGCAAGCATGGGCGAAGCGGACTCCATACTCGGTTTCATGAACGCCCGTCTGCTGGATGACAAATACGTTATAGGCGTGACCCAGACTCCGTGGTTGAACACTAAGTTCGTCCAGATTCTGGCTGCCATGTTGCTCCTGATCGCAGTACACGCGGCCTTACGTATGGCAGGCACAAAAGCTGTCCACGCCGACGGTGAGACTGTAACCATGTTCCCTCTTGCGGTCAGAGTATGGCACTGGATCAATGCGGTTCTGTTTGCCATCCTTATTGTCAGTGGATTTGCAATGCACTTCGGGGTGGGCATGCACTTCGAGTCTGCGCAATCCACCCACGCATACCTTGCACTGGGACTTGTTGCACTCTGGATTTTGTACTTACTTTATCTGATCCTGAGCGGACAGCTTAAGCAGTATCTGCCGCGTGCGGATGTTATTTCCGCAAGCATTGCGCAGGCCAAGTACTACATGCTGGGCATCTATAAAGGGCAGGAGAACCCCGCTGGGCATAATCCTGAAAAACGCCTCAACCCCTTACAGCAGGGTGCTTACCTGTCAGTGCTGTTTGTGCTCTTCCCGGTACTTATCGCATCAGGACTGGCCCTGTTTATCCCTGAAGTTATTCCACAAGAACTGATGGGCATAGACGGCAAGTGGTGTGTATCACTGGTACACATCGGAGCTGCATTCCTGATGGTTCTATTCATCGTCATACACCTCTACCTCTGCACCACAGGAGAAAGCATCTTTGCTCTCATCCGCAGCATGGTAACAGGTAAGATGAAAAAATAACGTTAGCCATAGATACACCTACCGGACAGGGCTCTCTTACCTGTCGTCTCGTGAAAAAAAGGGGCTGGACCGCAAGGTTCAGCCCCTTCTCTCAGATAAACTGGAAGAGCATCTTATCTGATATCTGCTGAATAGGTTACTGGTAACCGGTAGGATGATTGAATAGCGTAAACCACAATATTCATACCGGCAGATCCATCATTCTCTGCCACCTCGCAAAAGGAAGGGGCTAAGTCAAGTCTGGCTCAGCCCCGTCTTTTAAGACAAAAGCATAAGGATAGAAAGATGTATAAATTTGTACGTATATTGACACTAGGTATTCTTCTTTCAATGCTGGCTGGCAAAGCTGCTTTTGCTGCAGAATTTGTTTGTCTGGATGTTACTGAAAAGAAATGGACAAAGGAAGAGCAACGCAACATAGACCTTTTTTGGAATGACACTCTTACCTACCTTGAAGCCTATGTAAAAGCTCTTGAAACTCCCACCGGACTATGCCTTGATTCTGCGGAAGCGGTAGTCAGTTCTTATAATTCTGAGACAGGTAAGCCCGAAAAAGAATGTATTACCAAGAAACGTGATGTTGAATTGATGATCAAGCACGTCAAAGCAGTTCTTGCCAATCCGGAAAAGGCTAAGCGCTGCTTCGATCCACAGTTAAGCAATTCCAATGGTTGGACTAAGCTTTACACTCCTAGCAGGGAACTTCAGAACTATTCCCCGGTCTCTAAGTGGTTGAACCGTCCAATTGCTGTTGATTACTTCGAAAAGGTAAAAGATCCTGAAATCAAAAAGGCTGGCATTAAACTCAACAAAAACTTCGTTGCGATTGCCGCTAAAACAGACAGCTCTGACCATTTTGGCCGAGATATCACTATTAAGGGCTTGCCTCACCTTTGGTCTTCTGTCGGCTGGATTCCTTTTTATGCTGAAAGCAAAAAGGCATGGAACAAAGATATTCGTGGTGGTTACCTCTATGCCGAAGTGATGGGGCCATGGGGTAATTTGCGTATCGATACCATTGACGGGGAAACAGTCGGGGCAGAAATCGGCATGACAGCACAGCTGAATAATTCATCTTACCCTGTGCATTTTCATCATCCTCAAGAAATCTACATGACTTTGACCACTCCTGCACACCCGCGCCAGAACCAGTTCATGCTAATGGATTGGGATAGTGAGCAGTTTGAAGCTGCCCGCACTGAAGACGGTTTTGACGTAGAGGTTAAAGGCGAAGGCAAATGGAAAGACTGGTACATGAGCGCAGATCAAAAAGACAACTGGCTTATCTACCTTGAACGTAATGCGCTTCATGCATTTTATGCTGGAGATGAAAAGAATACAGACTTAGAAAATAGCGGTTGGGTAAGTGTCTGGGCCCGCACAACCGCGCGTGACAATAATCAGACTACTCAGATATCTGTCCCAGCGGACAAGAATACAAAAAGAATTTTGCCTGATACACATGTTCACGCTCATACCAAGCGCTGGAAACCATAAAACAGCAGCCCTCGGACAGGGCCCCTCTTGCCTGTCCTCCTTGTAAAAGAAAGGGGCTGGGTTGCAAGATTCAACCCCTTTCTTTTTATATATTTCACAGTCCCACCTGCTGAGCCTCAATTGTCTGGCAAGAGATCATTTTTTCCACAGAAATCCCCAGCCCCCCCCTTGATTCATGAGGCCTACCTTCATTCGGTTCAATTTCAAAACTACCGAGTTTTGTACGCAAATTTGCGAACAGTCTGCGGATGATCCTACAACAAAAATGTGGACACAAAGTTAAGCCACAGGGTCATACTGTTTATTGCGATATTCAAAAGTGGCAGGGGAAAGCCAGTCATTGCTCGAATGTCGCCGTCTTCGATTGAGTACACCTTGATATCGTTAAATAGAGCCAATTCGGCTTCATGCTTGATTTTAAATTTCCTGTGAGAAATCAGTTGATTTGGGGTTGTGTGAAATTTGAATATAACAATATCAAAAAGCCCTTCAGAAAATAACTGAAGGGCTTTTTATATAATCTAAAGGGTTACTGAACGCTTAATCCCTCATCCAGATATTTTATAAGAGGGTAAATAAAGAACTCAATAAGCCGTCTTGTACCGACGTTGATTTCAGCAAGTACTGTCATACCAGAGCTCATAGGTACCATCTCGCCTTCAACCTTCAGACGAGGGTCATTAACTGATATATATACTTTGTAAATCTCGCCAAGCTTTTCATCTTTAATACTGTCTTTGGAAATCTGACTTACAGTTCCCTCAAGAGTACCATACCGTTGGTACGTAAAGGCATTAACTTTGACAGTAACGGGCATATCCTTTTCGATGAAACCAACATCTTTGTTCAGCACCTTAGTTTCTACAATCAAAGGACTATTCTTAGGAACAATAGACATTAATTTTTCTGCCGGAGTAACTACGCCGCCTTCTGTTGTAATAAATACTTCGTTAATAGCGCCTGTAACAGGAGAAACAATATTCTGTTTTTTGTTGGAAAAAGAAATCCGATCTAAACGAGCTTTTGTTGAAGCAAGTTTCATGGAGGACTCTGCAAGTTCCTCACTTAATTTGTTAATAAAATCATACTGCAATGCTTCCTTTTGGTGCTGCAATAGCTCGAGATTTGTTGTGACTTCTTTTATTTTTGCGCTGACGTTGTTCGACGCAATTTTATTCTGCAAAATTTTCCGCAGCAGATCGTTGTACTCATTGCGAGGGATAATATCTACTATCGGGTCAAGACGAAGCTTTTGTTCTTCGTAGGTAACCAACAAATCCTTATACCCTTCTTTTTCTAAAGCGAACGATTTAAGCTGCTGCTTTGACTTCTGCAATTCATCATTTTTTGCTGCAATCTGTTTCTGATGTCCATTGCGCAATGAAGTGTATATGTCGCGCTGAACCTGAACAGATTCTTTTCCGAAGACTTCTTCATCAGGAACAAAAGGACTGCCAGAAACAAGAGACTCAAGACGCATAATAGTTATCTCATATGTCTTAAGCTCTTCCCGTAAAGATTCTATTGCCGGGTCGGTTGCGGAAGGGTCGATCTCAACGAGCAATTGCCCCTTCGTAACCTCATCACCACGGTCGCAAAGTATTTTACGGATAACTCCTGTCTCCAGCGGTTGCACAATTTTAACCTTTCCAGAAGGAACAAACTTGCCTTGTCCGGAAACAACAATTTCCGTTTCGCCGAATGTAAGCCAGATAATGCTCACAAAGATAATTGTGATGATAACCCAGAGAACCAATGATCCCAGTGGATTGGGTGGTGTCTCTTCTATTTCAGTTAGGATTGGCTTGAAATAATGGCTGTCATCTCGTGACAAAAATTTTAAGATTCTCAATCTATGCACTCCTGCAATGTATATAACTTCTTGTAATAGCCATTTGGAATGCGCATAAGCTCATCATGAGTGCCTGCCTCAACCAATTCCCCATTATCCATGGCTAAAATGACAGTACATTTTTTTACGATAGAAATTTTGTGAGCAATGATGAACATTGTTCTACCCTTGGCAATGTGATGCAGGTTTCTGCGAATAATAAGCTCTGACTCAACATCAAGTGCAGAAGTAGCTTCATCGAAGATTAAAATACGAGGGTCGGTAATAAGCGCACGAGCGATTGCTATACGCTGACGCTGTCCGCCAGAAAGTCCTTCGCCTCGCTCTCCCACTTCGGAGTCATATCCTTTAGGCATTCGCGACACAAAGTCATGCACACCGGTAACCTTGGCTACATGGAGGACAAGATCCATGGAAGCATTAGGTGCCCCCATCACAATATTTTCTTTAATAGTACCGCTGAAAAGATAGTTTTCCTGAAGTACTACACCGATATTACTTCGTAGCCATATTGGACTTACATGGTTAATATCAACATCATCAATACGCACACTGCCGGAAGAAGGCATGTACAACCGCTGTATCAGCTTTGATACAGTACTCTTACCACTTCCGCTTCTACCAACAATGCCGACACATGACCCCGCAGGTATTTTAACATTAATTCCATTAAGAACCATCGGGGCATCCGGAGCATATTTGAACTGAACGTTATCGAAAACTACATGACCTTCCAGCTTATTCAGTACGATCGCGTTTTCACTCTGGATTTCAGATGGGTGATTCAAAATGTCAGACAATTTCTCGACAGAAAGAAGCGTTTGCTGAAGTTCGTTCCAAACACCAATTAATCTCAATACCGGTCCAGCGAACTGTCCGGAAAGCATGTTAAATGCAATGAGCTGCCCAATAGTAAGCTCATTGTCCAGTACTAACCGAACTCCTAAATAGAGAATCGAAATCGTCATTAATTTCTGCAGAAAACCGGCAGTCCCCCTTGTAATGTTACTCATATTGGTCATTTTAAAGTTAGAATGAACATAATGACCAAGGTGATCTTCCCATTTCCGCTGAATGCTTCCTTCTATCGCCAACGATTTAACCGTTTGGATGCCGGTTACCGACTCTACAAGGTATGAGTTGGATTTAGCACCCATTTCAAATTTAGTATTTAACCGTCTTCGAAGCTCAGGGGTAATGCAGAGATAAAGGAGGCCGATGGCCGCAACAAAACCCAAAACAATGAACGTCAATTGCATGCTGTACATAAGCATGACTACGACAAAAACTACTGAGAAAACGAGATCAATAATGACAGATACTGTTTTGTTGGTAACAAAATTACGAATATTCTCCAGTTCGCGAACACGTGCAATTGTGTCCCCTACCCGTCTGGATTCAAAGTAAGGACAGGGCAATGACAGCAGATGGCGGAATAGTTGTGCGCCAAGTTTGGCATCCATCTTGTTTGCTGTATGAGTAAAAAGATAGTTTCGTGCAAGGTTTAACACGTACTCAAACACTGCGATTACAATAAAGCCAATCGCAAGGATTTTAAGCGTAGTCATTGCCCGGTGCACGAGAACCTTATCGAGAATAACTTGCGTGAATAGTGGGGTTACCAAGCCAAAAAGTTGAACAACAAATGAGGCTAGCAGAATTTCTGCCATGATACCTTTTGCATTAATAACTTCTTTAAAAAACCACCCCAGACCAAATCGGACAGACTCCGATAACAGTCGATGGCTTAAAATAATGTACCGATCCGTTGTCAGCTGGCTGTATTCCTCCATGGCAACAGAGCGGGTTGCTCCTTCTGCTGGAATATATACAAGAACAGATTGCTCATCTTCCTTATATCCCAGCACAACAAAAAAAGTATCATCCTTTGCCTGTGCTATAATTGGATACGGATACTTTTTATGACACTTATCCAGCGAAATATTTTTCTTTTTAGCACGCAACCCCAGGCGCTTAGCAATTCGGACAAGCTCATCACTAGCAATGTCATCAGAAGAAATGCAATGCTCGCGAACAATATTAGGTACATCGATGCGCACTTTGTTTATGCGCGCAACGACCTCAAGCGATACTAAGCCACTATTCATGATTTGTTGCCTCCATCTGGTACTGCAAACGCAACAATTCATGTGATAGTTCTATAACACTTTTATTGAGAGCTGTTTTCTGTTCCAGTAATACAATACTTCGACGAATTGCAATTTCTGCATCTATTTCTTTAGCTTTTTTCAAGCGATCAAGCATAGTAAGTTCTTTTTCGAGAATATTTACCATTTCTTTTTTTTGTTTTTGGTCATTCACCAGATACTTATACTGCCGTTGACTAATGTTCAGTTCTGTTTGTAATTGCTCTTTTAATTTACGTTTTTCAGCACGAATACGTTGTTCAGCAAGTTGTGACTGTTGTACTTTATGTTTATTACGTAATGCATCCGATAGAGGAATTACCAATGAAACACCGACCTTAAAGTTAGATTCAGATATATCTTCATATGACTTCACCATATCTTCATTATCTGAGCCATACAGCAAATATGAACCGTACAAAGATAACTTTGGAAAATATTCACCTTCAGCTGCGGCTGTTTCAGCTTGTTTACTGGAAAGTTCATAAGAATACCGTTCCACGCTTGGGTGTTTATCGATATCAAATAAAAGGTCTGTAAGATCCGGCCTTGGTAATTCTGAAAATTCAATATCAGAGGAAAAAGAAGCGCCGGTGTAAAAGCTCAATTCTTCAAGCTTCTTATCGAACTCAAATTCCCGTAAAGAGAGTTCATTCTCTTTTCTTTTTAACTCAACATACTGCCTTGCCGTATCGACAGGCCCTTTTTTACCAGCGGTAAGTAGACGGTCGTAGACCTGTTTTAGCTCATAAGTATACTGAATTATTTTCTGTAAATTATGAATTTGCTCTGAAAGAGACATGGCCGCCGAGTATGTTTGTAACACATTCAGCCTAAGCTTTAGTATTTCTGCCTGTGCAGTCGATTTGGAAGCAAGAATTGCTTTTTTTAATGCAAGTTCCTTTTGAACCCGAATGCCAAAGTCGTAAAGAACATAGTTTGTACGTACTGACATTGAATTTTGATACTTTGTTCCTGTAGACTGCACCACGTCACCTACTGAAACAACAGAGCCCCACCCATCACTCAGATCAGAAGAGTACTCAGAGTTACCTTGTGCGCGTAAAGTAGGGTAAAAATCATATTGCTGCTCTTCTAAACGCTCCTGTTGCAGTTTTGTTTCTATAAAATATTTATCAAGATCAGGTGAATGCTCTATTGCTTGCTTTTCTAATGTATCAAGAGTGATAATCTTACAATAAGACTCTGTTACTCCAAACAAGGTTATAAAGAGAATTCCAAGATGTAGAATGAGTACAGCTTTTTTAGAATAGGACACAGTTTGCACGTATTTCTCTCTAGCTAACGGAAAAAGCTCGCCACACTGCACGAAAACAGTGTGGCGAGCTACATTTTAGTTATCCCAGGCAGCAGTAATGATATTCATAAGCTCTTGACTATTCTTCACATCCTCAACAGATGTAAAATCAAGGCCATGTTCTGATGCATAATTAGACAAATCAGCTACCATCTGATTTATCTCAGCAGAAGAAAGAGAATACCCTGAGTTAAGTTGAATACTTTCAATAGCCATAGACGAGTTCGCTTGATTGGCAATCGTCACCTGGTCATCTGTTCCAACTCCGATAACTAAATTGTCACCGTCCATGAAAAACGCAAAGTCATCTTTTGAGATATCTTCACCAAATTTCAAGGTATCAGAATGATTTATAGCGTCACTATTCATAGAAGCATTATCCCGGATAACATCTCGGCCATCACCTTTATTAAAGATATAGGTATCACCCAGATGTGCACCAAGCATTACGTCATCGCCGACGCCACCAACGAATGTGGCTTCTCCCTGCGCTGTCAACGTATCTGCTCCGGAACCGCCATTCAGATAGTCAACACCAGTTCCTGATGTAATGTAATCATCACCAGCACCACCGTACAAAATGTCATCACCAGTACCAGTGAATATTTGGTCAGCACCAAGTCCGCCATCTATGATATTCATAGCTGAACCGGTCGTCATGATGAAATCATCTCCACCATTACCATTAATAATGGAAGTGTGATCAGGAGAGAGCACTAAGAAGTCACCCTCTTCCGTCAATTCAGTAATCTCCTGCGCAGAACCAAGATCAAAACTGCTTCCATCTGCAAAGCTCAGCTTCTCAATTCTAGATTTAGAATCAGCCTGAGCATTGGCGATTCTTATTGAATCGCTCTCATCGTTTCTAAAGCTGATAACAACATCACTTCCTTCAACGTGATATCTAAGATCTTCAATAGAGATTTCTTCTCCAAACCTTATGGTATCAGTATAGTTACTTGCATCACTATTCAGGGAAGCATTATCTCGGATGATATCTTGGCCATCACCTTTGTTAAAAACATAGGTGTCACCAAAGTATCCACCAAGCATAACATCATCACCAACACCGCCAACAAATGTTGCTTCTCCTTGGGCTGTCAAGGTATCTGCCCCGGAACCGCCATTCAGATAGTCAACACCAGTTCCTGAAGTAATGATATCATCACCAGCACCACCGTACAAAATGTCATCACCAGTACCAGTGAATATTTTGTCAGCACCAAGTCCGCCATCTATAATATTCATAGCTGAACCGGACATCATAATGAAATCATCGCCGCCATTACCATTAATAATGGAGGTATGGTCAGGAGAAAGCATTAAGAAATCAGCCTGATCAGTGAGTTCTGTAATCGGCTGTGCAGAAGAAATGTCTAAGCTTGTTCCATCTGCAAAACTAAGCAGCTCGATTCTTGCAGCCTGATCCGTATGTGCTCCCACTATTCTGATCGAGTCACTATCATTACCTCTAAAGCTAATAACAAGATCATCGCCATCAACGTGGTATCGTAAATCCTCAAGTGAAATACCCACACCAAATTTCAAGATATCTATGCATTGGCTTCCACTATCAGGACTAGTTTCATGAATAGTGTCATGGCCATCACCAAGATTAAAGATGTAGGTATCACTTCCAAAGCCACCAGTAATCGAATCATCTCCTGTACCACCAGTAATTATGTCATCACCGGAGCCGCCGATAATTATGTCGTTACCGCCGCCTGCGTTGATGGTGTCATTATCGGAACCGCCGGAGATCGTATCGCCTGCTGA
>NZ_ARQF01000012.1 GCF_000384815.1 Halodesulfovibrio aestuarii DSM 17919 = ATCC 29578 | reverse complement strand
CGTAGCGAGGAAGGAGGTTCTATGGCTTTTGCCCCCCGTCGTCAACAGCTTTTTTAAATTTTCTGTATTCTTTTTTGCTTACGTCTAAAGATTGTTATCCCACTTCCTTCTCAACCGTTGGGACAGAATGATTTTTGCCACTTGCGTCTCTGTATAGAAGCCCCGCACTTTCCTCTTCTTTATTCTTCACAGTTGTAGACAAATAAACGCTCCCTCAGGGACACAACCTCTCCAAACATTACAGTTTCAGTTATCTCTAATACCGTAAAAAGAAAATGTGTACTACTCATCTGCATATCATTCGTATCCCGAGAGGTTAATTTGTAAAATGCGTTCTCCTTTTAAGCAGGTACAACCTAATATTTCACGTAAAAAGCATTCTATAGGTTATTGGTGGAGTGCCATCTTTATACTTTTCCTTACTTTTTTTTCCTGCATTTTTTTTCTTTCCGGCTACTATTTGCAAGCTTCCCACTATCATCAAGACTTCATTGCCAAAGGCATTGAAACGTCAAAGCAACTTAGCAGTCATCTTGCTAAAGAGCTTGAAGAGCATCAAGCTACCATCCACTATCTTGCACAAGATGATAATCTTCTCACAGCTATAGCAATGGATGACGAACCGGAACTACTTAAATGGGTTAGAGCTGTCCCCAACTACGACCACAAACAAATTTATTTCATTCAATCAGCTAAAACAAATAATATATTCTCTTTTAGTCAGCCCCCTGCAGACATACGGGACGTTTTGCGTCACACCACAACCTACCCCAACTTCTCTATATATAGAAGTTCTTCCAACCAGTTTTTGTTGTGCCTTACGCAACCCCTCAGGGTTGAAGGAACAATTGTTGGGGTTCTGGGAAGCATCTTCCCCGTTAACTTAATTACTGAATCTATTGAATTGAACAAAAAGTTGTATAGCATTCTCATTATGGAAGATGGCAAATTTACTGACATCTTCTCTGGAAAAAGAGTAACTCTCCCTATCACCCTTCTTCAAAATGCAATACAGCAGGTTACAATCCCGGCACTTTTCAATCACGAAAACGTTGCTATCCCGATAGGCATGAATCAGCTTTATCTTTATGCGCATACCCAGACACTGATTCCAAATCTATCTATCATTTTTTTCACATGGCTTTTTCTCTGTCTTCCCGGTTGCATCATCGCGTACGCACTCGCATTGAAGCTATCTAAAAGCGGAACACGTTCCTTACAACGACTGACATCATTAACAGGAGACATAAAAAAAGACAGATGCAATTTGCTTGAACTTGCTGAACACACTTCAATGGCAGAAATCAGCTTTGGGGCACAAAAGCTAATCAAGTACTGTGACATGCTCATAAAAAGCCAAGAGTACAAGCGGCATACTGCTCTGTTTAAAGCGTGTACTACTGCACTTATTATCTGCGACCTTGAAGGAAAAATTCTTGAATGGAATGATGAAGTAAATATTCTACTTGGCGGTGCACCAAAGAATCTCTTTGGGCTTCCGGTTAAAGAGCTATTTGCAAGCACGGATCAGCTACAAGTCGTCACAGGTATGGCACATGTCAGACAATCTATTAACACGCCGCTTGATTCGAACAATATGTTTAAAGCACGACTGAGATTAAACTCTGTTCGGAAACGCTCACAACATGTTGAAACAGTCATTAAACATATTCAACACGCAAATTGCTCATCCCTTGTCTTTATGCTCTACAACATCACAAAACACGTTCTTACAGAACAAGGACTGCAACGCGCTAAAAATACAGCAGAAAAAATAACAAAAGAGCGCCATCATTTTTATATGGGACTGACACAGGAAATCGAACCTCTTGCCGAAGCACTGAACCAGTCACTTATCCAACTCAGTGAGACACAGCCTTCAAAAACGCAACAACGCCATATGGAACAGCTTCAATTCCACAATGAACTGCTTTCTGAACTTATCACCAACATACGTGATTTTGCTCTTCTGGAGACAGGAAGTGTATTTTTTGAGCGGTCAATATTTGATATTGAAACATTACTCAGGCAAGTTCATGCATCCACGTATTCACGTGCTATGCAGGCACAGGCAGATGTCTGCATTTATCTTGATCCAGCAGTACCACAACAAATTTGGTTTGATTTTTCGAAATCTCTACGGGTTATCAGCAATCTAATTAATATTGCTGCCAAGCGCGTACACAGAGGCATGGTTCTTCTAACTGTCACCGCTGGAGAATTGCGAAGCAACCATGTACAGATTCTTTTTGAAGTCTGCAGTCAAAAAGGTGCTCCCCCAGAAAACCATCCGGAATATAATGAAACAGGCACATTGCCACAACTTGAATACTACGGGGAAAAAAGTCAGCAGCTTAGCCTCGCGATCATTGAACGTATAATTAATAGGTTCTCAATCCAACTTGCTCAAAATGTAACCTCATCAGATGCGCACGTATTTTCTCTCGAAGCAAGTCTGACACCACTCTCGCCATTACGTGTAGATTTTCACCCCCTGCTCAAAGGGAAAAAAATCCTACTCACATACTGCCAGCACAATACTATCAACTTTATAGGACGTGCACTTAGCAGACTAGGTGCCATATGCACATTCACCCCTATTGAAGATCACTATTTCGAAGAGATTATTGAAGCACAACACTCATACGATGTAATCATTACCTGCGGCTGTGCTTTTGAGGCTATTCCAGAAAAAAGTGTTAACAAACACTTCCAAAAACTCACGACAACGCTGTACGCGATTACACATTCTTACTGGGAACCTACATATTCCCATCCACAGATAGAGTCTTTCCGCAAGCCAATCATGATTAACGAACTACTTGCGAAATTGAGCGGCAAACTCCTTCCACGGGTCGGCAGATATGAAGCAACGGGAAGCGCGTTGACCCCCGATCTGGTTCTTATCATCGCCAAAAAATCTGACCATACAGACCTACTCCAACAGAAGCTTAAACTACAGGGGTACACCACAGCGCATGTTGAAGACGTTACGAAAAGTGTTGATGCGCGACAATTATACCAACCGGAACTTATCCTTCTGGATACAGAAAACATTACGTTGGACAGCTTCTGGGTTATTAAAGATATTAGAGAAATGGAAAAAAAAGAGCGTCTTGAACCGTCCAGAATAGTTATATTCATTAGTCAGGAACACACGATGCGTCCAGAATACATTGATCCATACACTCTGACATTGAAGTCAAACACAACTTCTGAAGAACTTCTTTCCCATCTGACTTCATTGAAAAATACAGCTGATAACACACGAGTTGCATAGCTAAACAAAAAAAAGCCCACACAATTTGTATGGGCTTTTCTTATTATCTTATCGTTTCGTTTTTTTCTTTTTCGCGAAAGTTCGTTTGGTATGGCTTGAACGGAACTTAAGCCTGATTGGCGCATGTACAATTTTAAAGGACTTACGTACCGCTTTCTCCAAATAGCGAATGTAATGTTCCTTCAACCGCTCATGGTCATTACAGAAAAATACAAACGTCGGCGGCAGAGTCTCTGCCTGAGTCATATAGAAAAATTTTGGCCGAACGCGTTTTACAACTGGCGGCTGATGTTTGGTAACAACCTCTTCCAGTGTACGATTAAGCATGCTGGTTGGAATACGGACAGAGCACTCCTCCCAAATCTGTTCTGCGAGAGGCAGAATTTTCTTCAAGCCCATGCGAGTATGCGCAGAAACGTGCAAAACAGGCACATGCCCGCAGTAAGCAAGCTCTTCCTGATACTCTTTACGCACTGCCTGCATCTGCTTTGGATCAACAAGGTCTGTTTTGTTGATAAGTACCATGAAAGGTGTCTTGCGTTCATCAAGCAGCTTCATAAGACGCTTGTCCTGAGAAGTAACACCTTCCTGACCATCAAGAACAAGCAAGGTAACATTCGCTTTGGTGCTTGATTTGATCGATGAGTTTACAGAGTAACGCTCAACAGTATCAGAAATTTTAGTGCGTCGACGAATCCCCGCGGTGTCTACGAAGGTGTAGCGCTTGTCATCAATTTCGTAGGTAACGTCAACGGAGTCACGGGTTGTACCCGCAACATCAGAAACTATCATGCGCTCTGTTTTAGTGAGTGCGTTGATAAGGGAAGATTTACCAGCATTAGGACGACCAAGCATCGCAATCTTAAGACCAAGCTGCTTGTATTCTTCCGGTACTGCAAATTCATCTTCTTCCTCATCCGGAAGCATCTCGCGGAGCATCATTTCAAAAGTACGCATCTGGAAGCCATGTTCGCCGGAAATAGCAATCATCGGGAAACCAAGTTCGTGGAATTCCGCAGTGCACTCTTCTTCCAGCTCGCCACCATCGACTTTGTTAACAGCCAGCAGAACAGGTTTACCTGTCTTACGTGCGAATGTTGCAAGGCGTCTGTCAAAAGGCAGCAGACCGTCACGGCCATCCACAACAAGACAGAGTGCTTCACATTCTTTAATTGCTTCGGTTACACCGCGAAGAATTTCTTCTTCGAACCCCCGAAGTTCGTTAGGACCCTGAGCAGCAGATGTCTGATTTTCGTCCAGAGTAACACCGCCGGTGTCGATAATAGTCCATTCTTCACCTTCACGGCGAACAAAGCCTTCCATGCGGTCACGGGTAACACCCGGACGGTCATGGGTGATTGCACGGTTGCTGCGAATGAGTCTGTTAAAAAGAGTGGACTTACCCACGTTAGGGCGTCCAATAAGTGCGATTTTAGAAGTCATGATTATTTCCGAAAAATATAGGATAGCGAAGCTAAGTCCGCTTAGGGCTTGGTATTCAAAAGTTAGCAGACAAAGACAGAGGTCTGCGGAAGGTAACGCCTCCCATCTATAGAATACACAAGAAGGCAAGAGGCAATACCTTAATAGTTTGCAGTATGCAAGTAAGCTGATACCAAACTTACTCGCAATACAAAACATCATACGGGGGAAAAAACGTTATCGGGTTGATTTTCTATCGGCACATCAACTACTATTCTCTGATAATAACTTCGGAGGATGTCCCCATGAAGAAGCTTTTATCCACAAAAGAAGTCGCACAGTACCTTGGTGTAAACGAAAAGATGGTCTACACGCTCATCTCCGAAAAAAGTTTACCCGCTACCAAAGCAACCGGAAAATGGTTGTTTCCGACGCATCTTGTGGAACAATGGGTAGAAGCCCGTACCATGAACTTTCCTGAACAGGTACAGCACAGCTCTGTCATGGAAAAAACTCTCATCATCGCAGGCAGTAACGACATGCTCGTCGATTACGCCATGAAACTTTACATGCAAAAGAATGAAGGGCTCTATGCGGCGTTCTGCAACCTCGGAAGCCTTGGTGGAATCCGTGCGGTACATAATGGTGCAGCGCATATCGCCACAAGTCATCTCATGGATAGAGACGATAGCGATTACAACTTCTCCTTTACCCAGAATGAAATGCAGGAGCCTCCGGCTGTTGTAAACTTCTCCTTCCGTGAGCAAGGCTACATTATTGCTAAAGGAAACCCTAAAAAGATCAAAGGGACCAAAGATATCGCCTCCGGTAATATTACAGTCGTAAACCGTAGCTCGGGCACAGGCACAAGACTGCTTTTTGATGCAGAACTGGCTGCAGCCGGAGCAGAAGGTAAGACCATTCCCGGTTATGACAACTGTGTAGCACGTCATATTGATGTCGGGTTCGAGGTCATCAGCGGCAACGCAGACGCCGGACTTGGTATCCGAGCGGTTGCACAGGCACTACAGCTTGATTTTATTCCAGTACAATGGGAACGCTACGATCTCATTATTCCTAAATCCCACTATTTCGATAAAAACATTCAGGCATTCATCAGTCTGCTACGTGATCCACAAATCATTACACACGCTGAAAAGCTTGGCGGTTATGATTTAACGCGCTCTACAAGTGTTATTTATCCAGGTGAAGCTGGGATTCCTGAATAATACAACATTCTTTCTGCGGGCAAGCTCCGCCTTGTCTCCGCAAAGGCCTCCTGTCCCAAAAGCTCCTATTAGGACATCCTACACCCTCGGCATCTGTAGACATCACAAATCATCGAACAATGATTGACGCAATAAATCTCGACCAGTAGAGCATTATCCTGTTACGGAGATATATATGTTTACATACCCAACTATAGACCCTTTGGTCTTTTCTATCGGTCCCATCAGCGTACATTGGTACGGCTTAATGTACCTTTTCGGTTTTCTTACGGCATGGCTGCTCGGCAGATATAGAGCTTCCAGACCCACGAATATCTGGAATTCTGAAATGGTCGACGATCTGGTGACCTTTTGTGTGCTCGGCGTAGTGCTGGGCGGCAGGATCGGCTACATACTTTTTTATGACTTGCCGTTCTATCTTTCCAACCCAGAACAAGTGTTTGCAATATGGAACGGCGGGATGTCGTTTCACGGTGGTTTGCTCGGGGTCATCATTTGTTTCGGACTATTTGCCCGTAAACATAAAATGACCTTATTTGAAGTGGGCGACTTTTTTGCGCCGATGGTTCCTCCGGGGTTATTCTTCGGAAGACTCGGGAACTTCATCAACGCAGAATTATGGGGCAGAACGACAAATGCACCAACCGGAATGATCTTTCCGGGCGGCGGCCCATTACCGCGTCACCCCTCCCAGCTATATGAAGCAGGTCTGGAAGGCGTGATGTTGTTCATCATTTTATGGGGATTTTCTGCAAAGCCACGTCCAACCCGTGCTGTTTCCGGGTTATTTCTTATTTTTTACGGAACCTTCCGGTTTATTGTAGAATTTTTCAGAGAACCGGACCCGCAACTTGGTTTTATTGCCTTTAACTGGCTTACTATGGGAATGTTACTATGTGTCCCCATGGTGCTGTTTGGTCTATATCTTCTGACAGTTGCGTACAAACGAAACGAATATTCTACAGCTAGAAAATAATAACGTTGCAGGTAAGTTAAAGCCGTAATCCCCATTGACAGCAGGGTATCTTTGTCGCTATCCACGCATAGTAGCAATAAAAAAAATTTTTACAGTAAAAATTTATATTACCAACTGTTTTATATGGAGGAATCATGGCTAAGGAAGAAGCCATTGAAGTTGATGGCGTAGTGCAGGAAGCATTGCCAAACGCAATGTTTAAAGTTGAATTGAGCAACGGCCACATCGTTCTTGCTCATATTTCTGGTAAAATGCGTAAGTTTTACATTCGCATTCTACCTGGGGATACGGTTAAAGTGGAGCTTTCTCCATACGATCTTACCAGGGGGCGGATTGTATACCGCAGTAAATAATATTCTTGCCACTTCTCATGCCATGCATTGTTGGCGCCATACATTGTATCTTTTATAATGCATTAGCGTATCACAGTACGTTGAATCTAGAGTTGTATTTTATAAGCGGTGTGCTTCTGCACACCGCTTTTTTTATGCTCAACAACCAGTGTGCCACCTGTAAAAACAAGAGGAATACTGCAGGAAGTTGTGCAAACGACCAATCTCTTCCGCCCCCCATTATCAGCTTCTTTCATGAGATTATATTGTAAATTCGCACAGATGCTTGCCACTACTATGCTAAGGCGGTACAACGAATTTCATAACTATACATAAAATAAAGGTGGTAGATTCAAAGGTTTGACCAATACAGAGTGAAAATCAACTTGTACACTTCAGGAGGCCTGAATGGATACACAGCTAGAGGCAAAGATCGTTGAACGTGGTAAAGAGTTCTTCAAGAGCATCAGTGGCGAGGCTCCATCTATCTTCAATAAGGGATGGTGGACCGGTAAAGTCATGGACTGGGCGATGAAAAATGAAGACTTTAAGGTGCAGCTCTTCCGTTTTGTAGACGTATTCCCTTATCTAAACACTTCGGAGTCATTGTCCCGTCATATCCGCGAATACTTCTCCGGCGAAGACCATGAAGTTCCAGCCGTTCTTAAATGGGGCGCAGGCAAAGCCAGTTTTGGTGGTAAACTTACCGCTAAAATTATGGAAAAAACCATCCGCTCCAATATTGAAAATATGGGACGGCAATTTATTGTAGGGCAGAATACCAAAGAGGCAGTTAAGGGCCTAGCAAAGCTGCGCAAGGAAGGCTTTACATTCACGGTAGACTTACTCGGTGAAGCAACCGTAAGTGAAGAAGAAGCAGACGCCTACCGTGACGGTTATCTTGAAGTACTTGATGCAATCGCTGAAGAACAGTCCAAATGGAAAGCACACGCCGGCAAAGGTGGCGACAGCAGCATGGACTGGGGATACACTCCAAAAGTAAACGTATCTATTAAACCTTCCGCGCTTTATTCTCAGGCTAAACCTGTAGATATTGAAGGTTCTGTTCAAGGAATCTACAAACGCCTTGAGCCTATTTACCGTAAAGTTATCGAAATGGGGGCATTCCTTTGCATTGATATGGAATCGCTCAAATACCGCGAAATCACATTAGAGCTATACCGCAGATTACGTAGCGCTCAGGAATTCCGTCATTACCCGCATCTTTCTATTGTATTACAGGCATACTTACGCTGCACAGAACACGACGCTGAGCAGCTTATTCACTGGGCACGAACAGAACAGCTTCCAATCGCCGTCCGTCTAGTAAAAGGCGCGTACTGGGATATGGAATCCGTATTGGCAAAGCAAAACAACTGGGACTTCCCTGTATGGATGTACAAGCCGGAATCTGACATCGCTTTCGAACGTGTCGCAAAAATTCTGCTGGAAAACCACGACATCGTTTATTTTGCATGTGCTTCGCACAATATCCGTACGATCTCCGCCACAATGGAAATGGCGCAATCCATGACTGTACCTGAAAACCGATACGAATTCCAAGTTCTCTACGGTATGGCGGAGCCGGTTCGTAAGGGTCTGCTCAACGTTGCAGGACGGGTTCGTCTCTATTGCCCATACGGTGACATCATTCCGGGCATGGCATACCTCGTACGCCGCCTTCTCGAAAATACTGCAAACGAATCGTTCCTCCGTCAGTCCTTTGCAGACGGTGCCGAAGTTGCCCGTCTCCTTGAAAATCCAGAAATCACGTTACAACGCGAACTGGCTGCACGCCCTGAACCGAAACCGGAAGAAATCGTAGACGGCCTGCCGCTCTTTAAAAACGATGCTATGATTGACTTCACCATCCCGAAATGCCGCACTGCGTTCCCGGCAGCAATCAAAAAAGTACGTGAATCAGCCGGTGGTGTTATTCCGCTCTATATCAATGGTAAAGAAGTGCAGACAGAAGATGTTATTCCGACAACAAACCCTGCTGATTACAGCGAAAAAATTGCTGACGTATGTCAGGCTGGGACAGCAGAAATTGACGCAGCACTTGAGGCCGCCGACAAAGCATTTCTCACATGGCGTGATACTCCGGCAAAAGAACGTGCAGAATGCCTGCTTAAAGCCGCTGAGCTTGCACGTCAGCGTCAATATGAGCTCTCTGCATGGCAAGTGCTGGAAATCGGTAAACAGTGGGATCAGGCATATCATGATGTTGGCGAAGGTATTGACTTTCTCGAATACTATGCCCGCGAAATGCTGCGACTCGACAAGCCACGCAGGATGGGGCGCGCACCGGGTGAACACAACCAGCTTTTCTACCAACCGAAAGGCGTTGCAGCGGTTATTTCTCCATGGAACTTCCCGTTTGCGATTGCAATCGGCATGTGCTCTGCTGCCATCGTTACTGGTAACCCTGTCGTATACAAACCGGCGTCCATATCCTCCCGTGTTGGCTACAATCTTGTAGAGATCTTCCGTGAAGCCGGGCTTCCGAACGGTGTATTCAACTACTGCCCGGGTCGAAGCTCTGTTATGGGCGACTACCTTATCGAGCACCCGAAAGTATCCATGATCTGCTTCACAGGCTCCATGGAAGTCGGCTTGCGTATTCAGAACAAAGCATCTGTCGTCCAGCCGAACCAGATGCAGTGCAAACGCGTTATTGCTGAAATGGGCGGCAAAAACGCCATCATCATTGATGACGATGCCGATCTCGATGAAGCAGTACTTCACGTCGTCTACTCAGCTTTCGCCTTCCAAGGACAAAAATGTTCCGCATGTTCCCGTGTTATCGTTCTTGATCCGATCTATGATCGTTTCGTGGAGCGACTTGTCAAAGCATGTCAGGACATCAAAATCGGCCGTTCCGAAGATCCAGAGAACTACATGGGCCCCCTCGCTGATGCTTCATGTCAGAAAACTGTTATGGATTATATCAAAATTGCGGAAGAAGAGGGAACCATCCTTCTCAAACGTGACGATCATCCGGCAGATGGCGCATATGTTCCATTAACCATCGTAGGTGACATCAAGCCGGAACACCGAATTGCGCAAGAAGAAATATTTGGGCCTGTGCTCGCAATCATGCGTGCAGCAACCTTTGATGATGCAATCGCCATCGCCAATGGAACCCGCTTTGCCCTCACAGGCGGCGTATTCTCCCGTTCGCCAGAGCACCTCGAACAAGCACGTAAAGAATTCCGTGTGGGTAACCTCTACCTGAACCGCAACAACACTGGCGCACTTGTAGAGCGCCAACCGTTCGGCGGATTTAAGATGTCCGGCGTAGGTTCCAAAACCGGTGGACCAGATTACCTGCTCCAATTCCTTGATCCGCGTGTTGTAACAGAAAACACTATGCGCCGTGGCTTTGCGCCTATCGAAGAGGATGATGACTGGATTTAGTATATCTCCGACGGCGCTTATCAGCGGAAAGCCTTTGGCAAGTCTTCGACGCTTTTTTTATTTGTCTCCGACGGCTGGGGGAAACCTTGTTGAAACAAGGTTATCCCCCAGACCCCCTTCCAAAAACTTTTAGCTGCGAGGTAAGCCCGCTGAATCTGTTTTCACGCGGCTATGCACCACTACCTAAAAGTAATGGTAGAAAAGGGGAGCCCTCGATATTTTCTGAAAAAACACAAAAGGGTTGGCACCATTGGTACCAACCCTTTTTTATATTCATTTGTCATTAAACCGTAATTGTTTCAACTTACAGGCGTCCTTCGCGGAACGGGTCAAGGGGAATTCCCCTTGCGGGTGCAGGGCAGAGCCCTTGCCCGCCGGAGGCAAAAAAACAAGCGCCGCAGGCAAAAAAACCTCCACCTATTCTTTTTTCACAACAGTAGCATCATCAACCAAATACATTATGTTCCGGTACTTGAGACCGGAATGCAGGCTTAGGCCGACTTCACAAGTTCTGCTTGTTGAATAGGCTTCGTCACAGTCTTCAACTTGCTTCGGTAAATCTGCGAGTGCTGCCTTATTCAACTCTGGGAAGGAGAAGCCTCTGTCACCGGCAAATCCACAGCAATAGACATCTGCTGGGAGCACCACATGTTCAGCACACATATTGGCAAGTTCAACAAGCGGCTCAACAAGCTTCATTTCCCGAACAGTACATGTCGGATGGATGGCAACTTTACGTGGAAGTTTTACAAAATCGAGTCTATCCGGCAGACACTCCAGACAGAAACGGATTGGGTCGTAAAGCGTAAGGCGCTTATCCATATAGTCGAGCATCCGATGCAAACACGGGCTTGTATCACAGAGAACGGGGTATAGACCGTTTTCCGAAATAGCCAGCAAGGCATCTGAAAGTTCTTTTGACTTATGCTCCCCTTGTGCGGTGTAGCCCTTGGATGCAAAGGCCTGACCACAACATAGATTCTGCATATTGGACGGAAAAAGTACTTCGTATCCTGCTTTTAACAACAGCTGGATCGTTTTTTGTGGAATGTCTGTAGATTCGGGATCACCTTTTGAAGGCCCCATTGTTCTGCTTATACAGCTTGGGAAATAGACTACTTTATCCGGATTACCGTCATTAATAGGTACCGGTTTGATAAGGCTGGCACTTGTCGGCATTTCTTTATTCCAGAGTGGAATCTTTTTCATAGAAACAACACGAAGCACGTGTGCTCCTGAATCCATGACATGGGTTCCGAACAGGCGATGCGCAAGGTTTGCCCCTTTAAGGGCAACCTGCACACCTTTAGCAACTGAGCTAAAGTTACGACCAACCCAATCCGCTGTGGAATTCGCAAAAGAGGAGGCTCGTTGAGCACGCAGGTCTTTAATCATAGAGCCTGTATTAATATCAACAGGACAAAGAGTATGGCACAGCCCGTCAGTAGCGCAGGTTTCCATGGCAAGGTAGTTATACTCTGCCCACATCTTTTTAAACTTCTTCTGCTCTGATGGTGAGTCTTTGAGCCGATACAATTCGCGAAGACTGGTGATTCGCTGACGCGGCGTAAATGTTATATTTGCAGAAGGACAGATAGGCTCGCAAAAACCGCACTCAATACATTTGTCCACAATATCATGCGCTACCGGAAGCGGCTTGAGTGCTGTAAGGTGCGCACGCGGATCATCGTTAATGATAACACCGGGGTTCAGCAGATTATATGGATCAAGTAAGTTTTTAATCTCACGCATAAGATCATGCGCTTGCTTGCCCCACTCCAATTCCACGAACGGCGCCATATTACGCCCAGTTCCGTGTTCTGCTTTCAGCGAGCCTTTGTACTCAGTTGCCACCATAGTACAAACTTCATCCATAAATTTTTGATAGCGATCAATTTCTGAGCCGATACTGAAGTCCTGTGTAAACACAAAATGCACGTTACCTTCAAGCGCATGTCCAAATATGATTGCTAAGTCGTACCTGTACTTTTTCAACAATTCTTCCAGACGCGCTACACCATCTGCAAAACTTTCCGGAGGGAAGGCCACATCTTCAATAATTACTGTTGTACCTGTTTCTCGAACGGCACCCACGGCAGGGAACAACCCCTTTCGCACTGCCCAGAATTTAGCGCACTGAATAGGGTCATGACAAAATTCAACAGGCTCTAATTTGTTAATATGATCTACGGAAGCAATAATCGCCTTAACCTGTTCTTCTATTTCAAATGGATCATTTGAAGCTGTTTCAATAAGAAGCGAGGTTGTGCCTGCCGCAATGTTTTTAATAGAATCCGGCATCCCCGGCTTATCGCTTACAGAGCGCAACGAACGCTCATCCATTAACTCCACAGCGGACACAGGCTGCTTTTTTAACTCCATCGTTGCCAAACAGGCATCTTGAAGACTCGGAAACATAGCAAGCGCGGTAGCTTTGTACTTAGGCTCAATTACTGTTCGATAAGTAACTTCTGATATAAACCCTAATGAGCCTTCTGACCCCACCATGAGGTGCTGCAATATTTCATATGGATCGTCAAAGTCCACAATAGCGTTCAGGCTATAGCCAGTTGTGTTCTTAATTTTAAATTTCTTAGCAATAAGACCGGACAAATCTTTGTCTGCCATAACTCGCTCACGAATATCCTGAAGCCCCTTCACAACTTCCGGATGCTTTTCTTCAAACCTTCTTTTGCTTTCTTCACATGCGGTATCAAGCAAGGTTCCATCATACAGAGCAAGGCGCATACTATTTAAGGTCTTATAACTGTTTTCAGCGACACCGCAGCACATACCGGAAGCATTGTTGGCAACAATCCCCCCAATTTTAGCACTATCAATAGATGCAGGGTCAGGGCCGATTTTTCTTCCAAACGGCAGCAAAGCTCTGTTTGCATGACCACCTATCAACCCCGGCTGCACAGTGAAACGAGTTGCATTTTCTGTAATGCGATAATTACGCCATGCATCGCCAATACGCACCAGAACTGAATCTGAAATTCCCTGCCCTGAGAGACTTGTTCCCGCAGCACGAAACGTTACAGCAACCCTATGTGTATCCGCTAATTTTAAAATATGCAGCACTTCCTCTTCGGACTCTGCATCCACAACCATCTTAGGAATTAGACGGTAAAAACTGGCGTCTGTTCCATACGCCAGTACCTGCAACGGATCTCTATAAATTCTTTTTTTTGGAATTATAGACAGTAAATCATTATAAAAAGCTATATGCGGCGTTACATGCATGGCGCTACTCCTGCTTGGTTTTCAAATAGTGCCGACACAATAGCATTTCCGAATGCTGCTATGAATGAAAAGTTTGCTATCACCATAAAAAAAGCCCCCGAATGCAACGGGGGCTTAGAAAACAAAAGAATGTATTGTTATTAATTCGCGTAAATCTTCAAATTATCACCGGGACGCAGAACAGAGCGTTTACTCAACTGGTTCCAGCGAAGAACATCTTTGTATGATACACCAAACTTTTTCGCGATAGTCCAAACAGACTCACCTCTGCGAACTTGATACGCAACGGTTTTAGTCGCTTTCTTCTTAGATGATTTTCTAGCAGCAGTCCTCTTGGACTGATTAGGAATGTATAACTTAGTGCCAGCACGAAGCAATTTAGCCGAACGTAAGCCATTTGCAGACAATAACGTTTTGACACTTACGCCAGAAGAGCGAGATATACCGTACAGGGTGTCACCCTTCTGTACAACATAGTTACCGCGTTTCTGCGCAATTGCATGAGTTTTTGCACGAGGGCTACGCCATGCAACCTGAGTGGAGTTGCTGCCGGGAATCATTAATCGTTGTCCCGGTTTTAGCATATTGCTTCTGCGGTTATTGACCTTCTTCAATACAGCTACCGGAACGCCATGCTTACGGCCGATACGGTACCATGAGTCGCCCCTGCGTACCTTGTATGAGATCCACCCAGCATAAGGACGGGATTTATCACTTTGAAGAAACGCTATAGCCTTAGCGGCCTTAACCGCAGGCACATATACTGTCGCTTCATAATCAGGAGGACTCACCTGACGACGGAACGCTGTGTTCATATCGTAAAAAGTCTTCCACCTGATGTTCAGGTCGTTGGCAAGAGCAAGTAAGTCTGTACCGCCCTTTACCTTAATAGCTTTAATAGGTTCGCATGCTCCGCCTTCACAAGGGTCAAACCCCAGTTTTTCAAGGTTGCGCATAATTTTTACGATAGCAAGAAACTTAGGAACGTAATGTTTGGTTTCTTTGCGCAATCTAGCTTTATGGCTCAGCTTATGATTTTTCTGCGTTAATTCAAAAAAGCTTTCTGCGCCGGTCTTCTCCATAGCACGACCAATTTTGCCTTCACCTGCATTGTATGCGGCAATGGCGAGATACCAATCTCCGAAGTCGTTATATAATTTTAGAAGATAATCTGCGGCAGCAGATGCGGATTTGTAAGGATCGCGTCGTTCATCAATCCACCAGTTTTGTTTCAAACCGTATTTTCTACCAGTATAGGGCATAAACTGCCAAACACCGGCAGCACCAGCACGCGAGTATGCCTTCGCATTAAAACCACTTTCTACAAAGGCAAGATATACTATCTCTTCCGGCAAGCCTTTTTGTTTAAAAATCTCGGTAGCATGAGGAAGCAACGCTCCACAACGGGACAGATAACGTTGGAAAGTTTTACGTCCTCGGTGAGTGAAATACTTGAAATATTGCTCAACAACCTTACGATCGCTCTCGTCCATATCAATATTGATGTTAAGACGAGTTTCGAGCGCTTCAAGTTCTTCACTGGATAACGGCTCTGCGTCATCTGCAGGAGGAACCTGCACATCGACAACTTCGTCTGCCGGTTCACCACTGACTTCAAGCTCAACGAGCTCTGTGATCATGGCTGTCTCGTCCGGAATAGGAACAGGCAGTGTGGCCGTGCTTTTGCTTGATTTAGAAGTACACGCCGCAAGCAACATGCACGCAAGGCACAAAAGAAGAATCTTTCGAAAAGTCATTTTTTGAGTATCAAAATTTTTATGCATCTATTTTCCATTTTGCAGGGGTGTAGCTATTGCAAGACTGGTTTTAGACAGGTAGTTCACCCTTATAATGATATGGCACCTACCCTATCCAAGAGGACAAGGCAATCATCTGTTACTAAGAATTTTTCATCCATTTAGCGATTTTTTCAGGATATATAATTATGAGCGACAATTACAAAGAAAACACTGATGGCATACTTCCGGGCGTAAAACCGGTAGTTGAGCAACTTACCTCTTCACCTGAGCAAGTTGACTCCGTTCTTATCCGTAAAGATAAACGAGGAGCGGATATCTCAAAAATAACTGACCTGTGTAAAAAGAATAAAATTCGTTTTATGTTCGTACAGGACCAGTCCTTAAACAAACTGTTTGAAGGTAACCATCAGGGTGTTATTGCAAAAATATTTAAAGCTGGCTTTAAATCTGAAGATGAAGTTCTTTCTGAAGCACTGGAAGCGGAATTGCCACTTGTTGTTGTTCTAGATCAAATCCAAGATCCCGGTAACGCCGGAACACTTGCCCGAACAATTTATGGTATCGGCGCTGGCGGCATGATTGTTCCGAAACACAATGCTTCTTTTCTGGGTGCAGCTGCTGCAAAAGTCTCCGCCGGAGCTCTTGGCAAGCTTGCAGTTGCAAAAGCTACTAACATTTCAAGGACATTAGAACTTGCAAAAGAAATGGGATATTTTGTGTACGGCGCAGAATACAAAGAAGGCGCAGAAAACTTGTATAAAACAAAACTGCACACCCCTGCCGTCTTAGTATTAGGAAACGAGGAAAAAGGCATCCGCCCGAATGTCGCTAAACGACTGGATGTATCCCTGTTTATCCCTATGGCTCACGGTTTTGATTCGCTTAACGTAGCGCAGGCCGGCGCCATGATCCTTTCCCAATTCTATGCTGCAAATTGTGATTAATTTACAACATACCGTATTGTAAAAGGATTATTTATGATGAGTTCATGTGCAACTTATAAGCATGCGAACTAAAAGAATATGCTACATCCCGTGATTTTACACGGATCAGCAACAATATGTAGTGAATAGAAAAAAGAATGAAAGGCAAGTCAAAAGGTCGTCAAAAATGACGACCTTTTGGGTTATAAGCTACTTGTTGACACTTTCCATAAGAGCTTTAGCTGGTGAAAATTTTACAACTTTGCGAGCTGGAATGGTCATTGGCTGACCAGTCTGCGGGTTACGTCCTGTGCGTTCGGCACGGTCGTAAACAGAAAATGCACCAACATTAGGAAGACGGACACCCTGTTCACTTACAACGCCTTTAGTCAATACTTTGCAAAATGCGTCATACGCTTTTTCAGCACTAACTTTAGTTTCAAAAACGTCCGGCAGGGTGTCTTTAAGAGCTACAACAAACTCAGCTTTTGTCAGCATGAGAGTTTCCTCCTTGCGAAATGGTTCTCCCCCTAGACAAGCCTTTGTAATGTATAGTATTGACTCTATGCAGATATAAGGTGTTTCTGTCAATCATTTCTGAGATAGAATTGTGCTAAAATTGATATTTTTTATTATATCTCAAAAAAACCGCGTTAATTCTTGCTTTGCAGGAAATTAATGCGGTTTTTTTGGGATCTATATTTTCTTTAATAACTAAAGAGTAATACATACAAAAATAACACTAGCAGTCGCAAAGTTCACCGCAAGACATTACATATTGCCGAGTACGAGTTCATTTACAAGCTCAGCAGCAACCTCTGCTCCTGCTCTGTTCCAATAGACATCGTCAGCCCACCATAAAAGCTGCTTATGCTGT
The DNA here is from genome assembly GCF_000384815.1 of Halodesulfovibrio aestuarii DSM 17919 = ATCC 29578. Taxonomy (NCBI): domain Bacteria; kingdom Pseudomonadati; phylum Thermodesulfobacteriota; class Desulfovibrionia; order Desulfovibrionales; family Desulfovibrionaceae; genus Halodesulfovibrio; species Halodesulfovibrio aestuarii. The sequence continues at coordinate 4,062 of NZ_ARQF01000012.1, read as the reverse complement.
CCCCATTCTACAATAGCTTTAGCCTGAAGATGTGGGGTTAAATCATACACTTTGAACGCATGCTTAGCTGCCAACGCTCGCAATGCTGCCAATTTTGGAGAATCCGGAACTTGTGGCGCAGCTTCATTTAGCAATGGGGCATACACACGTAGCTTGGTCGGAATAAACACAACAGCCCGCACAAGCCCTGCACTGTCACTCAATGAAGCAAGCAATTCCTCAAATTTCGGATCTGCCTCATATTTAGTTGCCAGCGTCTCCTGAATGTAGGCTTCAGAGAATGCAATGCTTCTTCCATCGATAGGGTAGGTAACCACGGCAGCCTTATCGGCACTGTTCGCTAAAAATCCATCTTTATATTCACGCAACAACCGCCCAAGCTCATTATTCCCCAGAGAATTCACAAGACGCTTAAGTGGATAATGCACGTCAGTACTAAAAGGCTTAAAATCCTCACCTTCGAACACAAAAAGAATGCCGTTCTGTACAAAACTCTGTTGCTTCATCAAAGTCAACGCCAGCAATACCTGCTCATCAAGAGAACCAAGAGTCGCTATATTATATGCTGCAACATTGTAATCCTGCTTCAAAATATCACTTACCAATGCAGACTGGGTATTACCGTTACCAACAATAAAACTACCGCCAATAAGCAGCACTGCCGGTGCATTCATCCCATTTGAGTTACGAAGTCCATTTTGGTCGGTAACAAACGTAATCTCACGTGCCACAGGTTCTATTCTCTGATCAATACGAGCCAGTAAACCTGCAGCTTGTTCCATCCGCATATGTCTATCGGGTGCAAAGCTATATAACGCCAATTCCGGGTTATACTCCGCTAAATATTGCTCCGGGGTAGCAGCATTTTTTTCTGCAAAATCACCTGCCGTGACCACGCCCCATAGAATGAATGTAGTCATTACAAATGCGCTAGTAATATACACCGCGATATTTCTGCGCATAAACATGCACGCCACAGCCCAAATAGCTAATGCGTATCCAATGATGTGCACTTTGAAAAAACCATACACTGCCAGCGCCGTAGAAAAAACAACCGCACAGACAACACCTATCAAAACTTGCTTAAACATTATTACCTTCCATGAGCTGAGTTTGGTTTTACAACCAAGTTTAACACTAGACGGGCATAGAGTTTTCGTCAAATTGAGTAAAACTGCCTCAAGATCAGAGTTTTATTGCATGATGAATAATCAGTAATGCTCTATACTGGAAGCTCAACCAATTTTATTTTAAGGCTTTTTTTTGTAAAAAAGTGTACTATCCATACATTATCATTTTTATATAGCAACTTCACACTATTTATTATAATAACTATTACCAATTAAATTTTTGTCCGAAATTAACGAACGATTCAGAATAAGGTGTATTAAAAATGGTTGACCAGCAAATCCCAGCTGACATTGAGTCCTTAAAAGTAAACAGTAACGCAGAAATTGTTTTGGCAAGACGTTATTACCGCAAAGATCTTGAAGGTAATCCTACCGAAGATGCCACACAGTTATTTTGGCGAGTCGCCTTTGCCATAGCGGCTGAGGAGAGCAAGTACAAAAAATCGACTCAGTCTGCAGACACGCTGGCAAAAGACTTTTACTCGATGATGGCAAACATGGAGTTCTTGCCAAACTCTCCTACACTCATGAATGCAGGCACGTCTCTTGGCCAGCTTGCAGCCTGTTTTGTATTACCAGTTGACGATTCCATCGAAGAAATTTTCGATGCTGTCAAATATGCAGCCATGATTCATAAGTCTGGTGGTGGCACTGGCTTCTCATTCTCCCGGCTACGCCCCAAAGATTCTCGAGTAGGCTCTACCGGCGGAGTTGCCTCCGGCCCCGTATCCTTCCTGCGTATTTTCAATACAGCTACCGAGCAAATCAAACAGGGTGGAACACGACGCGGTGCCAATATGGGAATCCTTCGTATTGATCATCCTGATATTATGGAATTCATCCGCGCGAAAGAACGTGAAGGAGAATTCAACAACTTCAACTTCTCTGTTGCACTCACCGAAAATTTCATGAAAGCAGTAGAAAACGGTGAAGACTACAATCTTATTGATCCACACAACAAAAACGTCATCAACACGCTGAATGCACGTGAAGTTTTTGAAATTCTAGTTCAAAAGGCTTGGGAGAAAGGTGACCCGGGCATTATCTTTCTTGATCGAATTAACCGCGACAACCCAACCCCTGGACTTGGAGAAATTGAATCCACCAACCCATGCGGTGAGCAACCGTTACTGCCGTACGAAGCATGCAATCTTGGCTCTATCAATTTGAATATTATGATTGCGAAAGACGACAGTGGGATCGTTTCTGTAGATTGGGAGAGACTGCGTCGGGTTACTCATCTGGCAGTACGCTTTCTTGATAACGTAATTGACGCATCACGGTACCCACTCGATAAAATCACCGAAATGGTTACAACCAACCGTAAAATCGGTCTCGGTGTCATGGGCTGGGCAGATATGCTCTTCCAACTGAATATTCCTTATAACAGTCAGGAAGCCCTTAACCTTGCAGAAAAAGTTATGGAATTCATTCAAGCAGAGGGACGAGCAGCCTCAAAACAACTTGCAAAAGAACGCGGCGCCTTCCCGGCATATAAGGATTCCATTTTTGGTGAACGTAATCTGGGCCCCTACCGTAACGCTACAATAACCACTATAGCCCCTACAGGCACCCTTTCAATTCTTGCAGGGTGTTCCTCAGGAATTGAACCGCTCTTTGCCCTTTCTTTTACTCGTCACGTCATGGACGGTGATAAACTCGTAGAGACCAATCCATTCTTCAAGGCAGCGTTAGAAGAGCGTGGTTGCTACTCAGAAAAGCTTATGGATGCCATTACCAAAAAAGGCACCATTGCAGATATCGACTACCTTCCAGAAGATCTACGTAGGGTTTTTGTTACCGCCATGGATATCGAAGCTGAGTTTCACCTAAAAATGCAGGCTGCATTCCAAAAATACACTGACAACGCAGTATCCAAGACCGTTAACGTTCCTAAAGAAGCTACCGTTGATGATATCCGTTCCATTTACTGGATGGCGTACGAGCACGGCTGCAAAGGAGTAACTGTATACCGCGATGGAAGTTTACAGTCACAGGTGCTCTGCACAGAAAGCACTGAGCCGAAAGAGGAGCCAGCACCTACAAGACTCAAGGTAGAACGCCCTGAAATCGTCTATGGGTTTACCCAAAAGGTAGAAACAGGAATGGGTGTACTTTACGTGACAATTAATGAGGTTAATGGAAAGCCATTCGAACTGTTCACGACCATAGGCAAATCTGGTCGGTCCATTACAGCTAAAGCTGAAGCCATTGGTCGTTTAGTATCCTTAGCACTTCGCTCTGGAATAGAACCCATTGATATTGTACGCCAGCTCAAAGGCATCGGCGGAGAGCATCCAGTATTTCAGAAAAAAGGACTGCTTCTCTCTATTCCAGATGCAATCGCGTGGATTCTAGAAAACCGCTACTTAAAATCTTCTGTATCCGTTCATTCTTCAAATGGATTAACAAAACAGCTTTGTCCTGACTGCGGCAATGAGCTTATCTTCGAAGAAGGTTGTAATAAATGCTATGGCTGCGGATTCACAAAATGTGGTTAAGACATAATCACAGACAGGTTTGAATATATAAAGAAAGCCGGTTGTCGTATGACAACCGGCTTTCTTGTATGCTTATTCCCAAATCTGAAAGACAGAGCACTTCATAGCACTCTATCAGACAAAAAAAAGACCGCATTTCGTTTGAAACGCGGTCTTAAAATAAATCTTGGCAGCGACCTACTTTCCCACAGGCTCCCCTGCAGTATCATCGGCGATGGTCGGCTTAACTTCCGAGTTCGGAATGGGATCGGGTGTACCCCAACCTCCATGGCCACCAAGAAAAATATGGCGGGTTAGTCTGTTCTTTGGAAAGGCGAGCAATATTTACCTTGCTGCCACGTCAAAGGACGAACCCTGAAATATTAATCTAATAGGGAGGAAAAGAATGATTTAGTGTAGAAAAATAAGGCTCACGGACTATTAGTACTGGT
>NZ_ARQF01000011.1 GCF_000384815.1 Halodesulfovibrio aestuarii DSM 17919 = ATCC 29578 | reverse complement strand
CCCTCCTGCCCATCAAACTGGATAGCGTGAAGAGTTTCATCAAAATCAAAGTTAGGTAGTTTTAGAGCGCTGCCATCAACTAGAACTACTTTATCTGGTGCAATAACTGTTACGTGCATAACTTCTCCTATAGATATTTAATGTAAAACACGCCGATGTATGGCGGCCGGTTTTCATGCGCCTGAGAACCACCAGTGTGAGCCGTTCCATCATCGGGATCGCCAGTATTGCGGCTGTTGAAGTTGTGATAAGTGGAACCCGACAGATCATTACCAGTCTCATATGCGATTAGGTGGTCATGTGACGCAGTCGTGCTTACGGTTGGAGAAACCTTTTCAGCACCACCTTTGCTTCCAACGGAATATTTTCCGCCTGCACCAACGGTAAATCGGTCTCTCATATTGGGTGTACTTACATTCCTGCCATCTGGAGAAGCATATGTGCGACCATCACATACGCCGTATCGCAAATCGGGTTGTCCCGTTTTTTCATCTATAGGCCGTCCGGAGCTGTTTACAGAACCACTAAATAATTCAATGCCACCATGAATTTTAGAGTCTGCAATACGCGATCTGACTTCGCTTTCTGTGTAATAACGTGAATCGTGATTGTGATTCGATGCAGCTTTGGTATTTGCGGCATTTAATGCCTGTGTTCCTCTATCGTATGCAGTCTTTGCGGCTAAGCTTGTAGCCAGTACATCATTACGGCTTGAACTGACACTGTGGCTCTTCGCGTTAGGTAGTTCACCAAGCCCCACATGTGCAGGCGTATGCGTATGTGTTTTGGTGGCATACACGCTATTATGGTGGTGATTGGATGCTGCCTTTTGACCCGCGAGATCAAGAGCCTGCTTTCCTTTGTCATACGCAATTTTCACAGCCTTACTTGTGGCAAGGCTGTTGCTACTGGTAGACGTTACGCTGTCACTTTTCGCGTTAGGTAAATTGCCTAAACCTACCTGATTAGGGGTGTGCGTATGCCCAGCTGGTGGAAAAACAGAAGGCTTGCCGGTAATAACACTCCACGTATGGGTATGAGTCCGCAACAGTTCGCGAATATCGTGATGCGCGTTCGGCGCTGTGTTGTGGTTTTCCAAGTCTTCATTTGTTACAGGCACAGTGCTTTCAACGCGGATCTCTACCGTAGAATTACTGGAACACTTAATGCGCAGCGTAACGGGAATTTCAATGCGGTATTCATCCTTAGCGCTGATCCATGTAGATTTAACAGGCGGCACGCAATCTGCCATGTAAAGCACTTCAGAGCCGTCTTTTTTTTCTGCAATCACACCCAGCTCAGTAAGGGCAAAGCCTTCATCAAGCGTTACGTTTGTAAGTACACAAGTAATGTCTGCTGCACCGCCGGACTGCCTACCGCCACTTGGGGCAACGCGCATTACTTCGTTGTTGAGCGCTGTTAAGTTTCTTTCGGCGTATTCTTCGTCTGTCCATGCGCCACTGCCAAATGCAATACCGGTAATGGTCAATTCTTCGCTACCTGCGTGAACTTGTGCAAGTAACGTCTGTCCTACCTCAGTAGTTCGGACGTTGATAAATGTTGCCATGGGTGTTCCTTTTTACAGTTGAGAGTTGCACAAGATGCTTGGGAGAAAAAACGCCACACCAACACTGCCGCATTGCCCGCTACCGGATGCATGATGCTGCATTACGCCGATAATAGGCTGTGCAACCTCACACATACCGCCAACAACAAGGCTGCTTTCTGCACTGCGGGGTATGACAAGCGCGTCTAGGTGCTGGCTCTGTCGTTTAGTTTCGGTCAGTATGCGTGTGAGTTTGCCGAATGAATCTTTTGTTACTGGATCATCGTTATCCACACGCACTTTAAAGGTGCCGCGTGTGCCGCCGTCTTCGTGCCATTCCTCTAGTGTTGCGTTGCCGTACACCGTTTCCAGTGCATCACGTACACACCAGCTGGTGCCGCGTGTCATGTTCCAGATAAGGGACTTTTTAATGACTTCGCGTTTGCGTTCCACACTGAAAGCCGGCTCCCAGAACGGCGCGCACAATTCACGCGCTAGTATGGAAAGTTCCGGCTCCACCATGTCATCAACACGCAATAAGAACTGCGGCACATTCATTGTGGCAAGCAGCAGCGAAAATTCTATATCAATTACTTCTGCCAGCGCCTTGGTGGTTGCATCATCCTTGATGGAATCCGGAAGCAGATCTGCAAAATGAAGTTCCGTAAGTGTGGTCATTAGGCTTGCACTCCACCAAAGTTGATTGTGGTTTCGGTGCAGACTGCTACTTGCGTGGATGCAACAGCGGCATACGCTGGCAAAGCTACATTCACATTCTGAACGCCGGCACTGCGTAAACGGTGAATTAGTTCGGAAGGGTTAATGTCACGTCCAAGGCGCAGGCGCTGCCATTGGGTGAACTCTGCAACAATGTGTTCAACTTCTGCGGCAAGTGCTGCTTGCTGCGGCACAGATGGCGCATACCATGTAATATTTAGCGTATATTCAATCTGTGCGGGCGCGAGAACCTGCACTCTGTCACCTTGCGGGCGCACTTTGTCCGGAGAAAGAACAGCGGCAACCTGTGCCAGCTCCTCAGTGGTGGGAATGCGGCCTTTTTCCATAAGTACATACACTTCAATTTCACACGGCTGCGGAGAGACTGAAACGGCGTGTGCAACTTCCTGATGTGCAGACATGGCCCACCAGCCATACGCACCAACGGGGCCGGCTGTACTAAACCCACGCGGCGCTTTGAGGGCGCGTTCTCGCAAGTGGTCGTTACTTTCCACGTTTGCACCGCCCATGCTTGTGGCGGTGTTTTGTACAGAAACAATGCCCGCAATCGGCTTCACAAGCTTATTGATCTGTCCAGCTGCAAAGCCGTTGGCAATGCTGCCGGCTGTTTCACATGCAGCTTTTACCGTTACTGTTGTTTTGCCAGCAACAAGTCCTGCATCTTCAGTTGTGGCAAACATAAGCTTGCCATCAGGTGTAATCTGCGAACCCTTGGGAACAACAATGCCTGTGTGTTCTGCTTCTGCCGTAAATTCAAAAGGACCTGAAGCATACGCCGCATCGAGGCGCTTGGTAGAAACAAACGCGCTTACGTGATCAAGGTGCTCATCTTCTGCATAGGTGGCTAAATTCTGCTTTGCGCTATGGTCAAACTCACTGCGGATCAGCGCGAACTCCATTGCTGTACTTTCCAACAACAGACGTTCAGGCGCACCCGGGTAAAGTTTTGTACCTGTAATCGCTTCGAAGTTCGCAATCATGCGCGATTCAATCTTTGCAGGGTCGTTATCTACAAATGTAAGAGCGGGAAGACTCATGTTGCCTCCTTAATTTCAAGCGTAACAACGGGGTACAGCCGCCCGTCAGCGGCTTCACTGGTGCGAGGGGCAAACTCAACACGCAGCACACGCACACGGGGTTCCTGCTTCTCAACCTCTGCGATTACTTCGCCCGTAAACAGCGCCATGGCCTCTGCTTGCGGCTTATCTAAAAACGTTTGCCTAATACCAAAGGTTCTATCCAGCGGTACAGTGCCGCGCGTGGTGGAAAGTATGTTCCGAACATTTTGCAGAATTGCTGTAATACTCGTTGCCCCATACTGCTGGCGCCATTCGGTGGTGGTATCTACGGTGTACATTTAAAAATATTCCTTCAGCTTCAGTTGAACTTCTGCGGACTGAATCGCGCCGCCGTATCCAAACGTGTTCACGGTCACATCAAGATTTAACAGGGCGTAATTGCCGTAGTTGCGCCCACCTAATACCAGCGGGTATGCCTGTTCACTTTCCTGCATGGCTTCCAGCTCTGCTATGCGTGCAGCTGGCTTTTTGCAGAATGGATGCATCAACTTGATAGTGATTGAAATGTCACGCAGGCCAATGCCAAGGTGCTGGCCTTTGGGCGCAGCGTGCAGAATGGTGTGTTCTGCAAAACGGGCAGGACGTGACACGTTAAACTTTTCCGGCGTTATGGTGTTTTCGCGAGAAACCTGAAACGCGATTGTCCCGAAAGATCCTATAGGACTCTGCGGCGGTACGGCCTGTGTAGTTGTCATGCTTTGCGACGTAGGCACGGGCTGCGTTGTTACAGGCGCAACTTGTGGCGCTGGCATAGCAACGGTTTCTGTGTGTACCTGTTGCATATTCTCAGTAATCTGCGGCACGGGTTTCTTGTCCTTTATGCCATCCAGTGCGGTATCTACAAGCTTGGAACGGAGTCCATTGTCGTTTGCTACGCTCCAGCCATCCACGGGAATTTTTACGAACCGTCCATGCAAAAAGCTGTTTGCAACTTGGTCAGGTGTTCCGCCGGCTGTTGCGTTTCCTGTTGCTTCGTAAAGATCACGCGTAAGGGCTGAATGCTCGCGTTCCATCTGGCGCGTAACAAGTGTAAGTCCTTCGTGCTCGAGCGTGGTGCCTGCTTGTTCTGCAATCTCTCGTGCAACTTTAGGAATGCCTTCTGCGGCGCGCCCGTTTGCAAACAGTTCGTTACTGATAGTTTTCAGCAAGCTAGTCATGCGGTGCTCCTGTGTCGCCACCATGCGGGCATGTGTGCTTGTGGCCGTTGAGTGATACGTTTGCCACTACATCTGCATCGGTTGAAATATCGTCTGTGGTGTGCAGCTTGCCTTTAAATGAAGCATCGCCACCATTGGAGCCGCCACCTTGAGAGAGTGCGCCGTTGATAAAAGTCTTGCCGTTAAGCGTAATAATCGGAGCATTGAGCGTAATTGACTTCTTAGAAGTTCCGGTAATCGTTCCGTCAGCTATTGCGGAAATGTTGCCAGTTGTTTCTATGGTGGCATCACCGGGAATAACTGCGGAAAGAACGTGCGTATTCCGGTCGTACTCAATGGTTGCACCGTCTTTAAATCGTGCATGCCACTTGTCGCGAGTAGTAACAGGCACGGGGTCTGTTTCAGAATAGTAGGCACCTAGCACAAAGCCTTGCTCGTTACCGGATGGAAGAAAGGCACACAGCACCATTTCACCAACATCCGGCATAATGTATTGCTTGTCCTTGTGGGTTTTGGCTTGCAGTACGCGCAGGTCAAAACTTTCCATGTTGTCTGCATCTGGCATTACAACGCGGCAGGTTCCGGCTGCATCGCTAACAGACGTCACCTTGCCGATCTGAAATAAGTTACCAAGCACCGCAGCCAGTGCGCCAATGTCGTGGGTGTAGTCTTGCATTAGTAATTCACCGTCCTGCGGATAGAGAGAGACACGGTATAGCCACCTTCACCCGTTGTATGCGTGGATTTCTCAATAGCGTACAAGCCGTTCAAAACTCCGAAACCACCTAGCGTGCAGACAGAGCCTGCAATAAAATGCGGGTTGCCCATACAAGAGATGGTGCCGCTTGTTTCAAACTTGTTTTTCCTGCGTAAAGCTGCGGTTGCTTTTTTGCGGGCGGCGTCCAGTGATTCAACTCGCGTTTTGATTTTGAGAGTCTGGCCAGAGGTGGGAACGCCTTCCGGTTTGCATAGATATTTGCGCGTCTCGTTCGTGGCAGCGTCATGGTATTGAATCTCGCAGGCTGAATAGATGTCCGTACTTTTGTCCGTAATCTCAACAGAGAGCACCATGTTTTTGTTTATGGTTCCCGCGCTTGGTTTTTTGTCTTGCTTGGCTTCGTCCATCAAAATTACTTTGCCGTCTGCCAGCTTCAATGCGTGGCCATGTTCTTTGGCAAGGCGGCGGATAAAGGCAATGTCGCTTTCAGACTTTTGCTCAATGCGGGTAAACTGCACATCATCACCAGTGAACACGCAGCCGAAACCGTGCTGGGTAGCAATCTTGTTTGCTATGGCAGAAAAGGTGGTGTTCTCCCATGCGCGGCTTTTCTTCTCGCGGCGGATCGCGCCTTTAACCATTGCGGAAATAGCTTTAAGCGTGATGGAGTCACCAGCGCCGCCGAACTTGTAGGCTGTTTCGTCTATTTCAAATACGCCACAGTTAACTACAAGCCGTTCATGTTCACTGTGCCAGTGTTCAGTAATGAGTTTCGCCGTCAGCTTATCGCCTTTAGTGGGCTGCCATGCTCCGGAGAAAAGACCGTCTCGGTTATCCAGTTCAATGTCCAAACTGTCCGCCTCGGTAGAGTTAGCAGCATCCGACCACGTAACGGACGTAATGTACGGCGCAAGCTGCGTGGAAACATTCTTGCCGCGTATGGTTATGTCGAAATAGGCGTTTCTGGTATGCATGGTTATTCCCAGGGCGCTTTGATAGTCGTTGTTGCTGCTGGCAGATTTGGCACGTTGAGCGTTTCACCACCGGCAAAAAATACAACAGTTCGATACTGCGGGTTTGCATCAACAAGCCGCTGGAACAGTCGTTCATCGTTCCACAAATTACGGGCGATCGCATCGAAGGTTTCACCCGTCTGAGCAATGTAGCTAGTCAAGGGCGCGTCTCCGTTGTTCATGGTGCATTTTGTTAACTTGGTCGGTCATAGTGTTGACCAGTTCTTTATCTTTTTGAGCCATAAACCGGTTTCTTTCTGCTTCGGTTAATCCTGCGGGAATGTTGTACGTGACGGACATTTCCACTTTAGTTTCATTGGCAGGTGCTAGAACTTTATCCGCAGACTCTGCGGCCTGCTCTATGCCATCAAACTGTTTACCAGCTGCACCGCCAAGCCAGTCCCCCAGCATGCCGCCGCCCAAACCGCCAAGCATGCCACCAATCGCTGTACCAATGCCGGGAAGAATAAACGACCCGATAGCAGCGCCAATGGCAGAACCAGCCATGCTGCCGCCAGTACCACCCGCCATACTGCCAACGGTTTCGCCAACTTTTTCACCGGATGAAAGGGAATTAACAAGAGAGCCTGCGCCCATAATCATACTGAGAGGACGAAAGCCTTTACCGAGGAATTTTCCAGCCTTGCTGTTCACAAGATTGCCCATCATGTTGCCGGCTTTACTGTTCGCTAATTTGCTAAATATGTTGCCAATACGCCCATTGGAAAGCTTGCCGAATATGCGTCCGGCTTTGGATCTTCCAAGCCTGCGTGAAAATTTGCTTCTGCGGCTTTTATCGCTACGTTTGCGGGACTTTTTCTTTTTGCTATCGCTGTCCATACCAAACCCGCCGGAGTCGGAATCACCCAGCGAACCGGAGTTTGTAACCGTAACGGGAACGGGGCCGCTAAATCCTTTCTGCAACTTGCCTCGTTTCAAAAACTCGAAACCTTGCCCCATAATGGTGCGGAAAATTCCAAGTCCAAGAGCCGCAGTTTTTAGGGCAATAAGGCCACCCACAAGGCCGGTAACTGTTTTCGTTACGCCTGTGTGTTCACGTGCAAAATCAGCCAGTACGTTTACGCCACTGGCAAAGGAATCAAGCATCATGTTTAGTTCTGGAGCAACGGCAGAGGAGATAACACCCGCAAGATCAGTAAGGCTGTTTGTAACCTTGGCGGCATTAGGTGTGGCGGTTTTGAGGTAGTTGGCAATGTTGGAATCAACAACGCCACGGGCACCTTCGCTAACGTCTTTGACAGTGGCAGAGAGCGAATCAAGATTTTTCAGCATCGGCACAATAGCTTTTGAGCCTTCGTCACCGAACACGTTTTGAATGGCCTGTGCACGTTCATCTTGCCCCATACCGTCGAGCGCAGCATTCACCTGCTGCAACGTGGCGACCATATCAAGCTGCCCGTTAGCGCCGCGCACTAAATCAATGTTCCATTCTTTTTGCGCTTTTCCTAACTGACGCAGAACCGCATTCATGCCCGTACCAGCTTTGCTGCCACCAAGACCTGCGGAGTTAAGTACGCCCAGTAAGGTAACGCCTTGTTCAAGATTTACATTGTAGTTCGCAAGTCCGGCAGAACCTTCTTTCATGGACTCGCCAAGCTGCCCGAAGTCTTTAATCTGAAATTTAAGCTGCGTCTTTGTAAGCAGATCACCGATGCGGGCAAACTTTTCTTCGTTTGTTCCGGCAAGAGAACTGCCCAAGTTGTTGTATGTGGTTGCAAGCACTTCACCCACGGATTCTGCTTGTCCGTTTGTTACCTTTGAAACCTTGGCAACAATGGAAGAGCCGGCACGTGCGGCAGCTGCATCAAGTCCCGCAGAGTTAAGGGCATATTGAATGTCATACGCTTCTGTAAGAGAAGCCAAACCTTCGCGAGATAATTCCCGCGCCTGCTTACCCGCATCAACCATTGCTGCGTTTTTGTTGTCGCTGTTGATGGCAGTACTTAAACGAAACTTTGCCTGTGCTACCTGTTCACCAAGAACAAGGGGAGCCGCAGCAGCACCAGCCATTGCAGCTGTTCCGACAATTTGCCCTTTAAGGTTTTTGCGCTGCTCTGCATACTTTTGAGACTTTGCCATGCTTGCGGCGTAGGCATCTTGTCTTTGTTTTGCCTGCGCAAGTGCAGTGTTTAATCCACCATATTCTTTGCGCATGGCAGCAATGGAACCTGCATGCTGTTTTGCTTTAACAACATTGCGAGCATAGCTGCGGCCTTCGCGCTCCATTGCATTTGTTACTTTGGCAATGGTTGCTTCTGTGCGTTCAATCTTGCGGGCAAGTAAGCCGGAAACTTCTCCGGCTTCTTTACCCTGCAAGTTCAACTGCACAAGTTCTGCTTGTGCTTTTTGTAGCTGAGTACGGTACTCGCTAATGCGCCCACTCTGGCGCGCAAGATCATTTCCCAGACGTAACGCCGGCATTTTATTCAAGCTGGTAACAGCTTCACCAATACGGCTGAGTCCGCGTTCTGTGCGGTTCATATTTGCCGTAAAGTTGCTATTCAGCGAAGAGCCGATAACAAAATTAAAACCAACTTGTTTAATTGCCATGTTTACCTCTTTCGTAATGCGCGTAACCAGTTATCCAGTTTACCAAGCGGCATCTGCAAAACGTCTGTTAATCGTTGTCCGGATTGCTTGCAGAAGACGAGACAGGCGCGTCGAAGATCATCGGCGCTGATTGAGACTTTCCCATATCTTGGTATTCCTGCATGAGCTTGAAGTAGTTGGCTTCTGGCATTTTGACGAACACGCCAAAGGGAATGTCGGTCAGCTGCGACAGCAGGCATGCTTCATAACGGGCATTACTAGCGTTGGGGCCTGCCATATCCGCAGCTTCAAGGTGGTCGCTAACAATGGCCTCGCGCATGGTCACGGTGGAAATAGTTTCACCGTCAACAGTGATGGGCTTAATCAAAGTAATTTCATTCACAGTAGGTTCAGACATGAGTGTTTCCTCTCTAGGGTAAAAGATGGGGGGTAGATTAACCTTCGCGGCCAAGATCTTTGCGAACCTGCTGCAAGTAGTCTGTTTCGCCTACCTTGTGGATCATGTTGAACTTGTCGATCTCTACAACAGGCTTGTTATCGAGCCACATTTTCAGATAATCGCAGGCCAATTCCACAGGTACATCCTGCATTTTTCCAGACTCATATTTGCCAAGCCCTACAGATTTTGGCGTGCCGGCCACCATTACCTTTTGCGGGAAGGTGGTCAGCGCTGCACCATTGGAGATAGCGCGTGCTTGAGTAGACGCGCGGAAGGTAAGCTCATGACGTTTCGGCGCACTAAGTTCCAACGCATGTTTTGTTGCAGTGCGAAACTTAATTTTCACGCTCATGTTGCTGGTGTGTCCGATCGTTGGCGAATCCAGTTCACCGGCTATGCCGGCACCGGAAAGCGTTTCAGACATAAACTCAATACTAGGCAGCTCTGCATCTGCAACGCCCATAAAGAGTTCGGAACCGGAGTACACATCAAACGAGATAATCTTTTCTGGTTGCTTACTCATTAGTTACTCCCGAAAAGGTTCTGGAAATTGGTTACGTCGAATTCCAGAATGTTCACGATCTCACGCGCAGGAACCGGCGGTGTCATCTTGGTATGGAAGCGCACAACGCCATCGATCAAATCAGTGGTTGGGTTTTCTTCCTGATAAAAGAAGATCTCGCCACCGAGGATAATTTCCATTTGTTTGAATCCATTCAGGCGAATGTTTTCACTGTCTACGATGGTTTCAATAAATCGGCGTGTGGTGGGACCATCCAGTTTCTGGAAGTACGTGAGCACAAAGGTATTGGCGTGCCAGCTGAAGAAGCGGCGCACAGAAATAAATGCGTCTTTCGGGTCCGTGTTGGATGGGTAACAGGCAGTACGGTTGCCGAAAGCTTTCCAGCCACCGTCAAAGTTCAGCGCTGTAACAACGCCTTGCCCGTTAAGATATTCAGCCTGTGGCAATTCAAGGTGTACGGGTTTGCCGTTTGCTACAGCGCCGCTAATTGGCATGCGGCGGTTGGATGGAGAAACGTATGGGATGCCTTCATAATCGGCATCAGTCTGGGCAATAAGTCCGGCAAGGTATGTGGACATGTTGTACACATGTTTACCTAGTGTAACTTTAGGCCAGCAGCATACAGTGTGCTTGCCTGTGTAGTTATTGGTTTCTTTCCAGCTTGGTACGTCTGTGTACTTGGTGCAGGTAGCGTCGGGAATATCGGTCAGGGCAAGGCAGGAGAAAATACCGTTAATGGTACTTGCCTTGGTGTCCATAACTACACCAACAGCAGGATCATGAGAAAAGCCTGGTGCAAGAATTTGCCCTGGTACAACTCGGAATTTGGGGAATACTTTTGAAACAAGTTCTAAGCCGGTATATGTGCCGGCGTCTGCATCGTAGCCGCCCACAATATCTGCGGCAGTAACTTTGGTAACGTCGGCTGCTTCACCAGTTTTATGGGTAGCTGGATCAAATACGTTGATAACTACAATTGGCGCTACATTGCATTTGCCAAAGAACACGTCAGCAAATTCACACAGCGTATATTTAAACATGCTGTTGGCATCTGCTTCATCAGTAAAGCCCAGCTGTTCAACAAATTCTTTAAACGTGTAGCAAAGTACAGGCTCATTAATAGGCTTGTGCTGTCCTTCCGAAAGTAGATGCACTGGCGCAGTACCCACAACAACAGGGATACTGGCACTGATGCGACGCGGAGGCACAATAGCGGTAGGCACTTCGCGTGTATGAACTCTGTGGTAATAACCGGACATACGTTACCCCTGTGTTGCGGCAAAAGCTTTGGCAATTGCAGTTGTAGGATTTTCAAGATCACGCTTTGCTGCACCGGCTTTGGAAAGAGGCACAAAAAGCGCTGCCAAGTTTGCATCTACGTTTATGGCCTGCGCCAAATGGTCAGGCAGCTTGCCACCAATAAAAACGCTGCCATGCCCAACGTGGCGATCTCCGTTAAGAGAAGCGCCTAAATAGATAACGGTCTCTTGTGTGTCGGTGGTTGGTGTTTCTGTAGCCATCTACAAATCTCCTGTATGATTGGTTGAAAGATATTGGCCTTGCCATGTGGTACGCACAACACCCATATGCATATGCTTGTGTTGTTCTTCCGGTTCCGGCTTGGCAAACTTCACAGGCCGAACAAGTTCCCAGCTGCCTAAATGGTTCATGGTGGAAAGCTTGCGGCGAAGCCTGCCGGTTACAACTGCAATCCAGTCTTCTGCATGAGCAAAACCCTCGCGCGAATACACGCCACAGAGTAGATCAACATGCTCTGTGCAATAGCCTTCCTCATCATCTTCGCCGCTGATCCACCGCACCACGACGCAGGGGAAAGTCTTTTCTGCGTCAGGATCTTTCGGCACAGCGCTTTTAAAAACCTTCACAGCGCCGAGTGTGTCAGAACCTTTTTGCTCCATTGCAAGGTCTGTCACAGCTTCGGAAACAAACTGTTCAACGTGGTCGAGTAAATCTTTAAACATCAGCCGATAATCCCGTTTATGAGTGCTTGGGCATGGTGGGAAAAGTTCTTTTCAAAACGCTCTTCAGCTTTGCGTTGGAGATCCCCTCTAATGTCGTCATCTTTGAATAAATTGGGATAGCCCGGGCCATACAAAGCATGAATAGGGTTTCGTTCTTTTCCGTCACGTTTAAATATGAGCGTTGCGTGGTTACG
>NZ_ARQF01000010.1 GCF_000384815.1 Halodesulfovibrio aestuarii DSM 17919 = ATCC 29578 | reverse complement strand
GTTAGTTTCAATCCGGCAATTGCTGCTTCCACCTCAACGTCAGAGGCATCGGCGGCAAGACCTAAAGCCAGTTTCAATTCTTTTGAGTATTCCATGTAAAACTCCGTATCAGTTGTGGGGCAACTCATTGTTATTGCCGCCGTTTCGCCATCTTGTCCGAGAGAGCAGATGCTAATTTCTTTCATCTCGCTCGTTTCCCAAATGTAGAGAGGGCCTGTTACTGCAATGCCGTTAACCTTGGCTTTTTCATCACGCGCCAGATACCGGACATCTTCAGCCCAAATGCCCATTGATGCCTGCCAAGGAAAGTCATCATCAGCGAGTTCGATTATGTGGGCAGCTTCAGCGGTGTTGTGAAATTTTCCGTGGCAGAAAAGCTCGTTGTTTTTCTTAGAAACCTTGGTGCTTGTTCCTGCTATGGCTTTGCGTTCATGCTCATATAAGCAGGGGAACGCGGCTTTGTTTTTAATGCCCTTCACCGCAATGATGAACTTGTAGTAGCCAAGATCAACAATGCCGCCAGCGTAGGCGAGAATGTCGAAAGTTCGTTGCTCGGTTGGCTCTTTATTGTCTTTCTGTTTCAGATCAAATTGCACTGGCGCACTCAGGAAGTGGTACCCATTTCCGCCGGCAGAAAGGTTGTGCTGGTTCCAAGTGGCGGATGCTTCAGCAATGGCAGCATTTTTTGTTTTGCCTTCCTTCATTAGCTCCTGCACAGCGCGTTTAAAAAACGCCTGCTTGCCTTCGCCGTTACGCGGTTTCAGCATTGCTTTGCTCCTTTCCTTCTAGGCCAGCGGATATGCGCAGCCTTTTTGCACGGGCTGTTTTTTTTATGTTGTCGTCCAGATTGCGCCCACGCGCTGCGGCTGCATCAAATGGGTTTTCAATGCCCATTTCTATTTGAACCTTTGTTGCGTTCGCATCCTGCAATGGGTTGATGTATTCCCAGCCCGGTGTCTGCCAGCTAACAGGCACGGTTTCCGTACCGATAAAGCCGAACAACTGGGCAAAGAAGCACCAGATCTCAAAAGCAGGATCAAGCGCATCTTCAATAAGAGATTGCTGTTGCTCCATGTACCCACGCCGTTCTTTAGAAATGGCTTGGCGCACGCTGGAGTAAGAAGCGGCTGTAAAGTCGTTGGTGAATGTTTCGTAGGATTGGCCAACACCGGTAGAAGTAGCCTGCATGTTGTTGCGGCTGTAATCGCTGTAGGTGTTGCTAGGTCGCGGGTTGGATATGGTTTGAATATCCTTCCCGGCAGGAAGCTCGGTAATAGAGCCGGGGTTAATGAAAGCTTCAGTCGCGGGGATGCGTGATTGCGGGTTGCCAGTATCGGCACTGGCGCTGCCGTTAAGACCGTTCCCGCCTTGATACTGGGTAGAAGTATCTTTCACGATAACGGAAAAAGCAGCCGCAAGACGCGCCGCAAGGCGTTCGAAGTTCTGGTACTGTTCAAAGTCACGCAGAATACAAACAACGCTGGCAAGACGCGGAATAGGGAGAGATTGAGAAGCGCGGTCAGGATCAGCAACAAGTATGCAGTACTTTGCATCCACTCGTTTAGATTTGTAGATGCAGCCACGCACAAGCCCGTGAGTGCTTCCCGGATGTTTTTCAAAAAGCCAATAAGCGACAACAAAACCTTCGGAGTTGTATTCGATACCGTGCTTGATGAAGTTACCGTTATCCAGATCCGCATTCAGCATAGGATCAAGGTGGTCAACTTCCAGCAGTTCCAAGTTAAGTGGAACCACACCGCGTTCATGCAGAGTTTTAGACGGCGTAAAATGCCAGAAGATTCCGCCGTCCTGCCATATGTGGGTCACTGTCTGTTTGAGCTTGCGACGTAATTTTACCTGCCTGCCCCAGCGGTTCCACTCATGTTCAATAGCGGTGTTCTCTGCTTCTCTCTCTTCGCCAAACTGGGCTTGTGGAAGTATTCCCTTGAACACAACATTGTTGCCCATCTCACGCATGGCACCGGCAAGGTTAGGGTTGTTCCTAACCATCTGGCGGCACTCTGCGCGGGCGTTGCTCATGTCGCTTTTAATAAGTTCATCAGCAGACTTATTATTGGGGCGCATTGTATGCAGCTTTTTCTTACGGGAACCAGCAGCATACAAATACTGCTGTTCCCGACTCGCACGGTACTGCATAGCGGCGTGTGGATTTTTAATCGCAAGCACGCAGCAAACGGCATTCGTAATGCCGTCATATATTGTCGAACGCTCAATGCCGTTCAGCGCTGCTACATCCCTCATACAAACGCCACCGGTGTTTGTGTAAAGGGAGCCTTGCCAGCGTTAAGTGCGTATTGCAGTTCTTCAATTTTTTTCTGCACAGCCCGCAGATCAGCACGGGTATAGGTAGTGCCGTCCACAGTATGTGACTGATGCCCGCTCAAAATCGCCTTCTCGCACGCAAGGTACAAAGCAAGGCGCTCTTCAGTGGTAATTTGTGCTGGTTGTAAATCTAACATGCTGCCCCCTGTAAATAAAAAAACGGCTAATCAAACCGAGATGGTGTGATTAGCCGTTAGCTTTACATATTGGGGGAGAGAGTAGGGAGTAGGAAATTCCTATTAATAGGAGTTTCCTACGTTTTGGAGACAGAATTTGTTGAGAATATTCACTTAAAGGTTGTGTTTGAACACTCTAGTGCAAAAAGTACATACTGAATTTGTGCGTAAAAAAAATATTTCTAATATTTTAGGGTATTAGTTTGTGAATTTCTTGTGGGTTGTGCGTATGTGCACAACCAAACACTTTATTGTTGGTTGCGTTCTCTGTATACATAAAAAGTCAAAAAAAGCCGGGCTTCCGGCATAACCGTATAACCCAGCTTGTCTGAACGTACACAATGCGCACGTAGATGTAGTGCTCTAATGCTAGCGCATAATTATTGTACAGACAAGCTTTAGGAGTTGTTTGTACATGGGTAAAATTTTAAATAATTTTCTTTTAGGATTACTGACTGTTGCGGTCTGTATCCTGCTAGTTTGGGGCGCATCAAGGGCAAGCTCAACATTTGAGTTTAATGGGTCTGTTTCGGTCAAGGTTGGCAAACCGTAATTGCTGATAACGTAGTTAATGAACTAACAGCTATCGAACATAACATCTCTGTGCTTTAACATAGAGCGATCTATACGTTTAAATTGGACAAAACATGCACTTAGAGGTAATTATTTTTCGGTTAATTGTTACTGCCGTAAAATAGTAAAATCACTCTGAGAGGTAGATATGGCGGATTTTATTGCGGGCGATCATTCAAAATTATATGGTCGGTCTTTAGCTGCCGCAAAAGAAGTTTCTCCTTTGAAACACGTTGTTTGGATTTTGATGCAAGAAGCTGGTCATTTAACACCGATGCTTCATGCAAAGGGAATTACGGATCCTGAGGTTGGATGCTACTTAACTAAATTTATTGATCAACAGCTCGAAGGTGTGAAAACCCAGCATGACCTTATGGAGCTGCTCACAGATAAGCCTGGTGCTGTCGCAGCTCAGTTCATATATTATGAATTAGAGAATGGTGAAGAGCAAAATCGATTGTTTAGAGAGCTGAAAAATCAATCGGATTAATGCTGCATCTAAGCCCCTTGGTCACTATATATTCTAATATAAAACCCCGACTACCTTTACAGGCAATCGGGGTTTTTTCTTACGCTTCAGCTTGTTCTACGTAGTAGTAATAAAATTGAATTTTATTGCTGGGCAGCAGCTTCTTTGTTTGCCTGCCCCATGCTGCTTGTGTGGGTACGTCGTGGATTTCGTGGTTAAAGCACCACATTTGAAATCGTGAGTACAAATCCATGCTTCGTACTCTAAATTTCCGGCTCATATTTCTTGCAGGCTTTAACCCTTCATCATTAATCCACTCTTTTACTATCTCATAAAGAGGAGATTGCTTTGTAAGCTCAGTAGGCAAGGGTATTCGCGCTGGCTTTGTGCCGACCATAGCTGCATATTTAGCAAAGTAGTAATCTATCTGTTCAGGCGTGTTGCCGTCCATCTTGGCAGCTTGTAGCGCGCAGTTAAGTACTTGCGCACGAACATTCGGCTTAAGATTTAAGGCTGCTTCAGGCAGTTCCGGTGTTTCCGGTTGAGTGGAAGTGGTGGGGGGAGTGTCTACGGTGTAGCTACCGTTTTTACGCAAAGCGGGAAGCACTACACTTACTACCCAGTCTTCGAAGCGTTCTGCTTCTGGAAGACGAGATCGGAAGATCAAGCGATAGAGATCGCGTTCAGGAATAATAGTTGGCTGCTGCTCTCTTCCGATGGAGTCACGAATCGTTACCCCATCTTTTGTAGCGCTTTTGCAATGGTCAGCAATCGCTTTACGGTGATTACTATACCCCAGAACTTCACATACATCTTTACCTACAAACCATATGTCGCCATCACGCAGCATTGTACGGACAGTATTCATACCAAAATCAAATGGAACAATATTAGTCATGCTTTCTCCGGAGGAATCTTAGCTAGTGATACCTGTATATTTAGGTGCACTGTGTAAGGAATTGTCGATAATCGACATATCCTTACACATTCTGAAAGGAATGGTTAAGTAAAATAAATAGAGAACATTGTTACATTAAAGCAACTTATGACTCTAATTACTTACCGCACACAACTTCAGTACGAAGTGAATCCAAAATAGTGAGAGAGCCGAACTGGTCTTCTAGTCCGTCACTTAATTTTTCCATTCTGTGGCCTGCGTCACTGCAAAGGGAGTAGAGCACATGTCCTGCAACAGAGGCATAGTCTTCTTCACTTTTTTGCAGCAATTCTGCGTAAGCTTTTATTGGGGAGAGAATGTATTCGAGATGATCGAGTAAATCGGTAGGGAGATTTGAATTAGGCATGGTGCCTCCTTGTTGTTCGGTCGTTTGAAGAACCAAATTTAAAAAATGTCGGGAGCTTCAAACAACGCCAACAAGTGCGCCCTGCAAACTTTTCCCATACGGGTATTGTATGGCTTGCAGACTCCCGACAAAATAGAGGCAAAATAAATTTGGTTGCACCAATCCTACGGAACGTCGGAAAAAAGGCACAAAAAAGCCACTGCTGACGGGAGCGGTTGTCCGCTTGTTGTTAGGTGTGTTTGAAGCACCGGTACCCATTAAGCATGCGATTGTGTGTGGTGTCAAGGTGGCGGTTTTGTAAATATGTAAGAGGCTTTAACCTTTACATGTTTAGGGAGCAGGATGTAGGTGAGTGCGTGCTCTTAACGATATTGTGCTAAAGAAAATTAAGATTAATATATTAAAGTGCTAGAAGGTCTTATGCAAATCCCTCCATATGTAATAGGTATTGTCGCTGTATGTGTGACTGTGATTATCTTTTGTATGCTTTTTAGGAGACCACTTAGTAATCTTTTGGAAAGAACTACAAAGTGTTCTTTTGCGAATGATAAAACTTCATTCGAACTTCACACTAAAGATTCTTCTGATCAGGAAAGCATAGCCCAAGCTGAAGTGGCGAATGTTTCTGGAGAGCCTCACGAAGATGTTTCTAAAGCAGGTGAGGGAGACGTCAATATTGGTTTGTTTGAAGCAATTGATAAGCTGCATAAGGGCAATGTGTTAGAAGGGAAAGATATTTTTCAAAAACACCTCATGACGATTTCTGATGAGGCTGAAATAATAAAGACTCAGTCCATTTTCTTTTGTTCTTTATATACTAAGGGTGGTGAAATTGAGGCATTAAGGAAATTGAAATCTCTTGCATCAAGTACAAATGATGAGGATGTTCTTTTTGTTGTCTTACAAAATTTGTCAACATGCTATTTGTCTGTTTCTCAGGAAGAAGCTAGTCTAGAACTTTGGGAAAAGTATCGTAACAGTGTTTTATCTAAATTTTTGTATGCTGAGTCCACGTTAGAATATGTGAATGTATTAATTAAGATAAAAAGAGTAGAAGAGGCAAAAGAGGAACTTGTTGCACTTTTAGATCCGTCTCTTTTTGAAAAACAGGTAGGTAGGGTTTATTTATTGCTTAGTGACGTTGAAGTAGAGCTTGGCAATGAAATGCAAGCCCTTTTTTGCGCCGATTGTGCTTCAGACTATCTTAGTGAAGATGAAAGTGCATTATTTAATGCTGCATATCTTGCAAGTAAAGGCAAGAAGTATAGCTTGGCAATGCCTAATTACATCAAGGTACTTAGCTTGAATGCAACACATGATGTTTCCTTGAACAATTTGGGTGTGCTCGCTTCAGACATGGGTTTTCCTATAATGTCTGTCGACTATTATAATAAATCTTCTAACTTAGGCTATTCATTAGCAATTGCTAACAAAGGCCGATTGCTTCTTACGGCTGGCTTTGTTGAAGAAGCCACAGAATTGATTGAACCGGCAAGTAAATTAGACTCTCCACATTTGAATGTTTATGAAGTATTAAAGATGATTAAAGATAGACCTGCCGATGAAGAAAAAAAGTGGAAGGATACGTTGCTGCTATTCAAGTCAAAGCAATCGCATATTCGAACTTATACTACCCATTACTATAACGCTTCTTCTCCTCAAATTGAAGGAAAGTGGTTTTTGGAAAATGATGTAGCTGTCGTGATAAAGCAGGAAAACAATATATTTAAAGCAGTGTGGGAAGAGGGGAAAACTGATCAATGCAGTTTAACCTTTACGTTTACAAACTCCTCCTGTGCAGGGACTTTTAAAAAAGAGCCGATCTCTTCTCCATCGTGGGTATCTGGTTCAACGACAGAGTTTCTTGGATATTTAGCTAACAATAGTCTTATATTGTTTAGTGAAAAAGACTCTGAGAATGAGGAGTTTGTCTTGACTAGATCAGGGCATGGCAATGCATGATTAAGCCGCCTCATCACATTGCACACTCTTAATATCCACCCCGATCTGCCGTAACAGGCAATCGGGGTTTTTGCATTTGTGGTAGCGAATGCGGATACCACCCTCTGATTTTTTAGTGGTATGAACACGCGCACGCCTTCCGCAGCAGGGGCAGATTGCCCCGTGTGTTCCGTAATCAACGCCGGATTTTGCTTGAGCAATAATTGTAACGATTGCTTTGCTATTCATACTCACCTCCAAATAATGTCATGCCATCAGTGAACGGGTTTTCCTGTTTCTTTGGCTTATCTTTCGCATCAATCGCTGCGTCTTTCACTGGAGCCGCTTGCTCTATACTGCCTGCAAGTTCATTTAAGCTTGGCTTCCATTGCCAGTGGGCAAGGGCTAGGTGCGTTGTCAGGCAATCCAGCCAATGGTTTGCCCGTTTGCGTACCCATACTTCTTTGCCGTTTTTCTGCCGCTCAAGCTCTTCTGAGGCAATTTCCTTCAGGTATTCTTGTGTGGTGTCGCTGTGGAAGGTTATCGGCTCTTCTTCCCAGCCTTCAGCTAATCTCCAAAAGCAGTCTCGCTTGAATAAATCTGTATCGATAAAATGCAGGGACAAGCCGCCTCGTATGGCGCGTCCGTCTGGGTATTTATCCAGCACTTTGTGATAGACGGCTTCACCAACGCGAATGCGGCTCATACCTTTTGTTCCAAACACAACGCCCGGACGCAGTGACAGCAGCCATAAATACGCCTGCATGGTTCTGGTAGTTTGTTCGTCCTTGTTCTTGCCGCCGCCTGTATCGACTGCCGCACGCCATATGCCGAACTCTTTACCGTCCAGCGTTCTGAATCGGCTTTCAAAGATCAGCTTCTGCAATTCCTCAAAAGTTCGCACAACGCCATAATCCACAATATGTTCAGCGCGGGGCAGGCCATGCGCGCACACGGAATATTTAAAGTGGTCTTTCTGCATGTCCGCTGCAAAGGTCAGGCACTTTGCCCAGTCCGGAACTACGCCCACAGGAAGGTGCTCGGATATACAACGTGCAAGTTCTGACTCGCTCTGCTTCAGCTGCACAAACTTATACGGCTTTGCGCATACGTTGTTATCAAAACGCTGTAACTTGCGCGGGTTGCCCTGTGCTTCAAACCACTGACAAAGTACGTCGGAGAGTGACACAAGCGGAGACTCCCAAGCGCGCATATGCACAGCCACAACAACTGCGCCTTTGCGCTTACCACGGATAGAAACAAGCTGCCCATTCATGAGCGCTTGGTTTCGCGCCTGATCTGTCCATAGATAGCCGCATTTCTCGCACCGATAACGCCCAAGCTTTTCACGGCGGATACGCTGCGGGTCTGTGCTGCCATCGCGCGCCACAATGTTGTGGTGTTCCATAATCTGTGCTGCACGGCAGGCAGGGCAAACAGCTTCGCGCACAAGCCATGCATCGGCTTCGGCGTTGGCATCAATCCAGATTGTGGATTCATCTTCGTTCCCTTTAGGGCGGCATAAGCGTGCAATTTTGGAAAGCCCAAGTCCTGCATATGCGTCCGGACGTTCTTCCATTGCCAGCACTGCGGATTTGTCGTGATAACTGTCTTCTTCATCCACCACCACGATAGGCGCAGAGAAAGAACGGGCGCGGGAGTCAGAACCGGACCACATACCGAGAATGGCAGCGCCACCGGTTAACTGGATCTCTGTGTTCTGTAGAGCGTCAATTCCTTTCAGTTTCTTTTTCAGCGGAGTGCAGAGCCGGAAATATTCATGCAGCGTTTTGGTGAACATGCGGCGCACAGAACTTTCATCAGCAAGGCCATAGCCCACGTTGTCGAGTCTGCGCATAAGTGCCGCAAGCAGCCACGTAATAATAATCGTCGTTTTGGTAGACTGCGAAGGCGCAATCAAAAACACCTTACGCACTTGCTCATCATCCAGAATATCGAGAATTTCTTCCGCGCTGGGAGATATTGCCGGATTCCATAACTGACCTTTGTACGGGCCGGCTACAACGCGCACGTTTTTACGAATCCAATCAAAGCTGCGCATGGCTTCAGGCATGGAAAAGAATTCACATTCACTTGGCGTAAAATCTATCGGGCTAGGCTGCATCTTCATTCTCCTCAGCTTCCAGCATCTTTTCCCAGGCTTGCTGCATTTCTTCCGTCCACCATGTGCCGGTGGCGTAGGAGTCCAAGAACTGTAGTACCTGTCTGCGCCACATGCGAGTAAAGTGCTCAATGCGTGAATGGGTAAAATCAATCACCAGCGGTATGCCTGCATCCGGATCAGCGCCAAGGCGGTTGCATAATTCCCGTGCTGTATCTTCAGCACCGCCGAATATTTCAGCCACCTTTACGGCATTGTCGGGGGCAAACTTTTCAAGCCCAAGCTTAAACGCTTTGGCGCGCTGCCCTAGTTCTGCCTCCATAACGGTGGTGGGAATAAACTTGCCACGCTCTTTGTTCAAAAGAAACTGTGCTCGTTCCGCCTGTACCTGCTTCAGCTTTGCTTCTGCCTTTGTTTTGGCAAGGGGAGCCTCATTGTCACCAGTAAGCGGCAGGTCGTCTTTAGGAGAAGCGGCACTAATCTTTTTATCAAGGGTGCGGGCGTAAGCTTCCACAGCTGCAAGGGTAAATCCTCTCCCTCTGCGCTTGGTAATCTTCCCATCCTCAATGGCCTTTTTCACGGTGTTGTAGGAAACTTGGCAGTGAAGCTTGTCAACGATGTACCGAAAAACTTGGTTTGCATTTTCAAAAATTTCACCTGCCATTTACGCTGCCTCCATATATCGAATAAGAATCTCAACTAGTGACGGCTGCCCACCTAATGCGCGTTTGCCCCAGTTGATTAGTTTAGTATCTTCACCTTGCCGCCACACAATTTCTAATTTGCCTTTTTCCAGAGCAAGCCGTGCTCCTCTTGAATGCGCGTATCCGTGCAGTTTCTTGTAGTCCTCAATGGGGATCTTATCCGGTGGCGGCAGAGGGCGTACAACACGGGTTGAGCTTGGCACAGGTTTCAATAGCGAATCGGCTTTTGTTACAGGCTCGGTTGCTTCCACCGGGGCGGATGGTGTTTTCTCCTGCTCTTGTGGCGCTTGCTGCTGAGTTGTTACCGTTGGCTCTTCCAGCGCGGTTGCCTCCGGCTCCCCCTGCGTAGCGGTTCCTATCGAGATTTTTTTCTTCACATGGTCTGGAAGACCAGCAAAGAACCAAGCTTCTACAGAAATCGGAGTACCAGCCAGATCGCCCAAATCTTTACCGCAAGCCTTTGGTACAGGCCAACGTACAGCACTTGGGTATACGTTCAGCCATGCAAAGCGTGCTTTGTTCCATGGCTCAAAGTGGTAGCTGTTTGTTGCGCCGGCTGGATCAGTATCCAAAGCAATGAGGACTAATTCTGCCTTGTTTAATATTTTGTGCAGTTCCTCAGTAGGGCGGATGGATGCGCCACCCAGTGCGATTACTGCCACGCCGTATTTTTTAAGTTCCTGATACGCCAGTTCTGCATCTCGGATGGTTTCAACAAGAACAAACATTTTGCTGTTCAGATCACCGAAAACAACGGGGCCTTTGCCGCCGCCTTTTATCTGGTAGTATTTTGGCTGCTCATCTTCGCGCCGGATCTGCATTCTAGTCACAACGCCATCACGTAGGCAGGGGAAAACAAAACCAGTTGGAAGCATGATGCAGCGTTCTTTGCCGTTTTCGTTTTCTTCGTAAGGAAGCCCCCACGATGTATACGGGCGAAACGCACGTTCAGGGTTCCAGCCTATTAGCTGTTCTTCTACGGTTTCTTGCAGGATGCCCCAGTTCCAAAGCTGTTCAAGCAGCTCAGGAGAGTTGAGCAGCACCTCGTTACAATGCTTGGCAAATTTTAACGCATGATCAGACCATGCTTGCGGTGCTTTTTCTTCAGGCTTCAAGCGAATTTTTTGCTCAAATTCTCCGTTACGCGCGCGGCTTTTCCCCGCGCGGTCGCCGGTTTGCCCCTGCCCGTATTCTTTTATGAACTCGCGCATCCCGTCTGGGTCGCCCGGTTCACGTCCCTGCGCCAAATTAAATAGCCCGATAAGGTCTGTGTTTTGCCCACAGGAAAAACAGCCGCCAATATCGTCGGCCACGTTGTAAAAGAAAGCACCTCCAGGAGTGCCTTCCACATGCATTGGGCAGTGGGCGGCAATCTTATCCGGTGTGCTGTTTTGTTCATCTATGCCTTGTAAAACACTGCGCGCAATAAGCTCGCGTTCGTGGTGTCCAAGGAATTCTAATGCGTAACCCATAGTTATCTCCGCCTAAGTATTGGGCGTGTGGTTGGTGAGCTGAGGGAGACCGTGTAGGTAGACGAACCGTATGAATAAGAAATTATAATTAAAGTAAATAAAAACAAATAGTTGCAACTTGTTCTGTGTAAGGGAGACCATTTGGCCGAAAGTTTTTCCCTAAATGTTGCACTAAGGCAGAGATTTTTGGTTGTTTTGCACATCATTTTCTTTTTTTCTACCTCTAGCTTTCTGAAGAAAGGTCTACATCGTCTACTTTAAATAAAAGAAAGTTAAAAAACAGATAGTTGTATTGGGAGACCGTCCTTTTTTTGAGGTCTCCCAATGGGGGTAAAGAAGGTCTCCCTTACTTGGGTAAGCTAGGGCGTTCTTCAGCTTTGAAACCAGCTTTGATGCTTATGCCGAAGTAGTAGAAAATTTTTATTTTCTTTTTCTTAAAACGCTGTGTCAGTTGAGAGCCAAAGCCTTTATTATTCATGAGATACTTCTCGTTTATCTTGAGTTCTTCCATGCAGTAGCACTTGAATGATTCATAAAGATCATTGGCTTTTGTTCGCACATT
>NZ_ARQF01000009.1 GCF_000384815.1 Halodesulfovibrio aestuarii DSM 17919 = ATCC 29578 | reverse complement strand
ATAGGCCGTCCGGAGCTGTTTACAGAACCACTAAATAATTCAATGCCACCATGAATTTTAGAGTCTGCAATACGCGATCTGACTTCGCTTTCTGTGTAATAACGTGAATCGTGATTGTGATTCGATGCAGCTTTGGTATTTGCGGCATTTAATGCCTGCGTTGCTTTATCGTATGCAGTCTTAGTGGCTTTGCTAGTAGACAGAGCATTTTCACTAGTTGATGAAACACTACTACTTTTAGCGTTAGGCAGGTTGCCAAGCCCCACCTGTGCAGGCGTGTGTGTATGCGTTTTAGTGGCATATACGCTATTATGGTTGTGGTTAGATGCTGCCTTTTGGCCAGCAAGATCAAGAGCCTGTTTCCCTTTATCGTATGCAATTTTTACAGCCTTACTTGTGGCAAGGCTGTTGCTACTGGTGGATGTTA
The DNA here is from genome assembly GCF_000384815.1 of Halodesulfovibrio aestuarii DSM 17919 = ATCC 29578. Taxonomy (NCBI): domain Bacteria; kingdom Pseudomonadati; phylum Thermodesulfobacteriota; class Desulfovibrionia; order Desulfovibrionales; family Desulfovibrionaceae; genus Halodesulfovibrio; species Halodesulfovibrio aestuarii. The sequence continues at coordinate 11,037 of NZ_ARQF01000009.1, read as the reverse complement.
CGCTGTCACTTTTCGCGTTAGGTAAATTGCTTAAACCCACCTGATTAGGGGTATGCGTATGCCCAGCTGGTGGAAAAACAGAAGGCTTGCCAGTAATAACACTCCACGAATGGGTATGAGTCCGCAACAGCTCACGAATATCGTGATGCGCGTTTGGCGAGGTGTTGTGGTTTTCCAAGTCTTCATTTGTTACAGGCACAGTGCTTTCAACACGGATTTCTACAGTTGAATTACTGGAACACTTAATGCGCAGCGTAACAGGAATTTCAATGCGGTATTCATCGTTAGCGCTGATCCATGTAGATTTAACAGGCGGTACGCAATCTGCCATGTAAAGTACTTCAGAGCCGTCTTTCTTTTCTGCAACCACACCCAGCTCTGTAAGGGCAAAGCCTTCATCAAGTGTTACGTTTGTGAGTACGCACGTAATATCTGCTGCGCCGCCAGACTGTCTGCCGCCACTTGGGGCAACGCGCATTACTTCGTTGTTGAGCGCTGTTAAATTTCTTTCGGCGTATTCTTCGTCTGTCCATGCGCCACTGCCAAATGCAATGCCGGTAATGGTCAATTCTTCGCTACCTGCATGAACTTGTGCAAGTAACGCCTGTCCTACCTCAGTAGTTCGGACGTTGATAAATGTTGCCATGGGTGTTCCTTTTTACAGTTGAGAGTTGCACAAGATGCTTGGGAGAAAAAACGCCACACCAACACTGCCGCATTGTCCGCTACCGGATGCATGATGCTGCATTACGCCGATAATAGGCTGTGCAACCTCGCACATACCGCCAACTACAAGGCTGCTTTCTGCACTACGGGGGATGACAAGCGCGTCTAGGTGCTGGCTCTGCCGTTTAGTTTCGGTAAGGATGCGTGTGAGTTTGCCGAATGAATCTTTTGTTACAGGATCATCATTATCCACACGCACTTTAAAAGTGCCGCGTGTGCCGCCGTCTTCGTGCCATTCCTCTAGTGTTGCGTTGCCGTACACCGTTTCCAGTGCATCACGCACACACCAGCTGGTGCCGCGTGTCATGTTCCAGATAAGGGACTTTTTAATGACTTCGCGTTTGCGTTCCACACTGAAAGAAGGCTCCCAGAACGGCGCGCATAATTCACGCGCTAGTATGGAAAGTTCCGGCTCCACCATGTCATCAACACGCAATAAAAACTGCGGCACATTCATGGTGGCAAGCAGCAGCGAAAATTCTATATCAATAACTTCTGCCAGCGCCTTGGTGGTTGCATCATCCTTAATGGAATCCGGAAGCAGATCTGCAAAATGAAGTTCAGTAAGTGTGGTCATTAGGCTTGCACTCCACCAAAGTTGATAGTGGTGTCAGTGCAGACTGCTACCTGCGTGGATGCAACAGCCGCATACGCTGGCAAAGCTACATTCACATTCTGAACGCCGGCACTGCGTAAACGGTGAATTAATTCAGAAGGGTTAATGTCACGTCCAAGGCGCAGGCGCTGCCACTGGGTGAACTCTGCAACAATGCGTTCAACTTCTGCGGCAAGTGCTGCTTGCTTCGGTACAGATGGCGCGTACCAAGTAATATTTAGCGTATATTCAATCTGTGCAGGCGCGAGTACCTGCACTCTGTCACCTTGCGGGCGCACTTTGTCCGGAGAAAGAACAGCGGCAACCTGTGCCAGTTCTTCAGTGGTGGGAATGCGGCCTTTTTCCATAAGTACATACACTTCAATTTCACACGGCTGCGGAGAGACTGAAACGGCGTGTGCAATTTCCTGATGTGCAGACATGGCCCACCAGCCATACGCACCAACGGGGCCAGCTGTACTAAACCCACGCGGAGCTTTGAGGGCACGTTCTCGCAAGTGGTCGTTACTTTCCACGTTTGCACCGCCCATGCTTGTGGCGGTGTTCTGTACAGAAACAATGCCCGCAATCGGCTTAACAAGCTTATTGATCTGCCCAGCTGCAAAGCCGTTGGCAATGCTGCCGGCTGTTTCACATACAGCTTTTACCGTTACTGTTGTTTTGCCAGCAACAAGTCCTGCATCTTCAGTTGTGGCAAACATAAGCTTGCCATCCGGTGTAATCTGCGAACCCTTGGGAACAACAATGCCTGTGTGTTCTGCCTCTGCCGTAAATTCAAAAGGACCCGAAGCATAAGCCGCATCGAGGCGCTTGGTAGAAACAAACGCGCTTACATGGTCAAGGTGCTCATCTTCTGCATAGGTGGCTAAATTCTGCTTTGCGCTATGGTCAAACTCACTGCGGATCAGCGCGAACTCCATTGCTGTACTTTCCAGCAACAGACGTTCAGGCGCACCCGGGTAAAGTTTTGTACCTGTAATCGCTTCAAAGTTTGCAATCATACGCGCTTCAATCTTTGCAGGGTCGTTATCGACAAATGTAAGATCGGGAAGACTCATGCTGCCTCCTTAATTTCAAGCGTAACAACGGGGTACAGCCGCCCGTCAGCCGCTTCACTAGTGCGAGGGGCAAACTCAACACGCAGCACACGCACACGTGGTTCCTGCTTCTCAACCTCTGCGATTACTTCACCCGAAAACAGCGCCATAGCCTCTGCCTGCGGCTTATCTAAAAACGTTTGCCTAATACCAAAGGTTCTATCCAGCGGTACAGTGCCGCGCGTGGTGGAAAGTATGTTCCGAACATTTTGCAGGATTGCTGTAATACTCGTTGCCCCATACTGCTGGCGCCATTCGGTGGTGGTATCTACGGTGTACATTTAAAAATATTCCTTCAGCTTCAGTTGAACTTCTGCGGACTGAATCGCGCCGCCGTATCCAAACTTGTTCACGGTCACATCAAGATTTAACAGGGCGTAATTGCCGTAGTTGCGTCCGCCTAATACTAGTGGGTACGCCTGTTCGCTTTCCTGCATGGCTTCCAGCTCTGCTATGCGTGCAGCTGGCTTTTTGCAGAATGGATGCATCAACTTGATAGTGATTGAAATGTCACGCAGGCCAATGCCAAGATGCTGGCCTTTGGGCGCAGCGTGCAGAATGGTGTGTTCTGCAAAACGGGCAGGACGTGACACGTTAAACTTTTCCGGCGTGATGGTGTTCTCGCGTGAAACCTGAAATGCGATTGTCCCGAAAGATCCTATAGGACTCTGCGGCGGTACGGCCTGTGAAGTTGTCATGCTTTGCGACGTAGGCACGGGCTGCGTTGTTACAGGCGCAACCTGTGGCGCTGGCATAGCAACGGTTTCTGTGTGTACCTGTTGCATACTCTCAGTAATCTGCGGCACGGGTTTCTTGTCCTTCATGCCATCCAGTGCGGTATCTACAAGCTTGGAACGGAGTCCATTGTCGTTTGCTACGCTCCAGCCATCCACGGGAATTTTTACGAACCGTCCATGCAAAAAGCCGTTGGCAACTTGGTCAGGTGTTCCGCCGGCTGTAGCATTTCCTGTTGCTTCGTAAAGATCACGCGTAAGGGCAGAATGCTCGCGTTCCATCTGGCGCGTAACAAGTGTAAGCCCTTCGTGCTCAAGCGTAGTCCCTGCATGTTCTGCAATCTCTCGTGCAACTTTAGGAATGCCTTCTGCGGCGCGCCCATTTGCAAACAGTTCGTTACTGATAGTTTTCAGCAAGCTAGTCATGCGGTGCTCCTGTATCGCCACCATGCGGGCATGTGTGCTTGTGGCCGTTGAGTGACACGTTTGCCACTACATCAGCATCGGTTGAAATATCGTCTGTGGTGTGCAGCTTTCCTTTAAATGAAGCATCGCCCCCATTGGAGCCGCCACCTTGAGAGAGTGCGCCGTTGATAAAGGTCTTGCCGTTAAGCGTAATAATCGGAGCATTGAGCGTAATAGACTTCTTAGAAGTTCCGGTAATCGTTCCGTCAGCTATTGCGGAAATGTTGCCGGTTGTTTTTATGTTGGCATCACCGGGGATAACTGCGGAAAGAACGTGCGTATTTCGGTCGTACTCAATGGTTGCACCGTCTTTAAATCGTGCATGCCACTTGTCGCGAGTAGTAACAGGCACGGGGTCTGTTTCAGAATAGTAGGCACCCAGCACAAAGCCTTGCTCGTTACCGGACGGAAGAAAGGCACACAGCACCATTTCACCTACATCCGGCATAATGTATTGCTTGTCCTTGTGCGTCTTGGCTTGCAGCACACGCAGATCAAAACTTTCCATATTGTCTGCATCCGGCATCACAACGCGGCAGGTTCCGGCTGCATCGCTAACGGACGTCACCTTGCCGATCTGAAATAAGTTACCAAGCACCGCAGCCAGTGCGCCAATGTCGTGGGTGTAGTCTTGCATTAGTAATTCACCGTCCTGCGGATAGAGAGAGACACGGTATAGCCACCTTCACCCGTTGTATGCGTGGATTTCTCAATAGCGTACAAGCCGTTCAAAACTCCGAAACCACCTAGCGTGCAGACAGAGCCTGCAATAAAATGCGGGTTGCCCATACAAGAGATGGTGCCGCTTGTTTCAAACTTGTTTTTCCTGCGTAAAGCTGCGGTTGCTTTTTTGCGGGCGGCGTCCAGTGATTCAACTCGCGTTTTGATTTTGAGAGTCTGGCCAGAGGTGGGAACGCCTTCCGGTTTACATACGTATTTGCGCGTCTCGTTCGTGGCAGCGTCATGGTATTGAATCTCGCAGGCTGAATAGATGTCTGTACTTTTGTCCGTAATCTCAACAGAGAGCACCATGTTTTTGTTTATGGTTCCCGCGCTTGGTTTTTTGTCTTGCTTGGCTTCGTCCATCAAAATTACTTTGCCGTCTGCCAGCTTCAATGCGTGGCCATGTTCTTTGGCAAGGCGGCGAATAAAGGCAATGTCGCTTTCAGACTTTTGCTCAATGCGGGTAAACTGCACATCATCACCAGTGAACACGCAGCCGAAACCGTGCTGGGTAGCAATCTTGTTTGCTATGGCAGAAAAGGTGGTGTTCTCCCATGCGCGGCTTTTCTTCTCGCGGCGGATCGCGCCTTTAACCATTGCGGAAATAGCTTTAAGCGTGATGGAGTCACCATCGCCGCCGAATTTGTAGGCTGTTTCGTCTATTTCAAATACACCACAATTAACTACAAGCCGTTCATGCTCACTGTGCCAGTGTTCAGTAATGAGTTTCGCCGTCAGCTTATCGCCTTTAGTGGGCTGCCATGCTCCGGAGAAAAGACCGTCTCGGTTGTCCAGTTCAATGTCCAAGCTGTCCGCCTCGGTAGAGTTGGCAGCATCCGACCACGTAACGGACGTAATGTACGGCGCAAGCTGTGTAGAAACATTCTTGCTGCGTATGGTTATGTCGAAATAGGCGTTTCTGGTATGCATGGTTATTCCCAGGGCGCTTTGATAGTCGTTGTTGCTGCTGGCAGATTTGGCACGTTGAGCGTTTCACCACCGGCAAAAAATACAATAGTTCGATACTGCGGGTTTGCATCAACAAGCCGCTGGAACAGTCGTTCATCGTTCCATAAATTACGGGCGATCGCGTCGAAGGTTTCACCCGTCTGGGCAATGTAGCTAGTCAAGGGCGCGTCTCCGTTGTTCATGGTGCATTTTGTTAACTTGGTCGGTCATAGTGTTGACCAGTTCTTTATCTTTTTGAGCCATAAACCGGTTTCTTTCTGCTTCGGTTAATCCTGCGGGAATGTTGTACGTGACGGACATTTCCACTTTAGTTTCATTGGCAGGTGCTAGAACTTTATCCGCAGACTCTGCGGCCTGCTCGATGCCATCAAACTGTTTACCAGCTGCACCGCCAAGCCAGTCCCCCAGCATGCCGCCGCCCATACCGCCAAGCATGCCACCAATCGCTGTACCAATGCCGGGAAGAATAAACGACCCGATAGCAGCGCCAATGGCAGAACCAGCCATGCTGCCGCCAGTACCGCCCGCCATACTGCCAACGGTTTCACCAACTTTTTCACCGGATGAAAGGGAATTAACAAGAGAGCCTGCGCCCATAATCATACTGAGAGGACGAAAGCCTTTACCGAGGAATTTTCCAGCCTTGCTGTTCACAAGATTGCCCATCATGTTGCCGACTTTACTGTTCGCTAATTTGCTAAATATGTTGCCAATACGCCCATTGGAAAGCTTGCCGAATATGCGTCCGGCTTTGGATCTTCCAAGCCTGCGTGAAAATTTGCTTCTGCGGCTTTTATCGCTACGTTTGCGGGACTTTTTCTTGTCACTATCGCCGTCCATACCAAACCCGCCGGAGTCGGAATTACCCAGCGAACCGGAGTTTGTAACCGTAACGGGAACGGGGCCGCTAAATCCTTTCTGCAACTTGCCTCGTTTCAAAAACTCGAAACCTTGCCCCATAATGGTGCGGAATATTCCAAGCCCAAGAGCAGCAGTTTTTAGCGCAATAAGGCCACCCACAAGGCCGGTAACTGTTTTAGTTACGCCTGTGTGTTCGCGTGCAAAATCAGCCAGTACGTTTACGCCACTGGCAAAGGAATCAAGCATCATGTTTAATTCTGGAGCAACGGCAGAGGATATAACGCCCGCAAGATCAGTAAGGCTGTTTGTAACCTTGGCGGCATTAGGTGTTGCGGTTTTGAGGTAGTTGGCAATGTTGGAATCAACAACGCCACGGGCACCTTCGCTAACGTCTTTGACAGTGGCAGAGAGCGAATCGAGATTTTTCAGCATCGGCACAATAGCTTTTGAGCCTTCATCACCGAATACGTTTTGAATGGCCTGTGCACGTTCATCCTGCCCCATACCGTCGAGCGCAGCATTCACCTGCTTCAACGTGGCAACCATATCGAGCTGCCCGTTAGCGCCGCGCACTAAATCAATGTTCCATTCTTTTTGCGCTTTTCCTAACTGACGCAGAACTGCATTCATGCCCGTACCAGCTTTGCTGCCACCAAGCCCTGCGGAGTTAAGTACGCCCAGTAAGGTAACGCCTTGTTCAAGATTTACATTGTAGTTCGCAAGTCCGGCAGAACCTTCTTTCATGGACTCGCCAAGCTGCCCGAAGTCTTTAATCTGAAATTTAAGCTGCGTCTTTGTAAGCAGATCACCGATGCGGGCAAACTTTTCTTCGTTTGTTCCGGCAAGAGAACTGCCTAAGTTGTTGTATGTGGTTGCAAGCACTTCACCTACGGATTCAGCTTGTCCGTTTGTTACCTTGGAAACTTTGGCAACAATGGAAGAGCCGGCACGGGCGGCAGCTGCATCAAGTCCCGCAGAGTTAAGAGCATATTGAATGTCATACGCTTCTGTAAGAGAGGCTAAACCTTCGCGAGATAATTCACGCGCTTGCTTTCCCGCATCAACCATTGCTGCGTTTTTGTTGTCGCTGTTGATGGCAGTACTTAAACGGAACTTTGCCTGTGCTACTTGTTCACCAAGAACAAGGGGAGCCGCAGCTGCACCGGCCATTGCAGCTGTTCCGACAATTTGCCCTTTAAGGTTTTTGCGCTGCTCTGCATATTTTTGCGATTTTGCCATGCTTGCGGCGTAGGCATCTTGTCTTTGTTTTGCCTGCGCCAGTGCAGTATTTAATCCGCCATATTCTTTGCGCATGGCAGCAATGGAGCCTGCATGCTGTTTTGCTTTAACAACATTGCGGGCATAGCTACGGCCTTCGCGCTCCATTGCATTTGTTACTTTGGCAATGGTTGCTTCTGTGCGTTCAATCTTGCGGGCAAGCAAGCCGGAAATTTCTCCGGCTTCTTTACCCTGCAAGTTCAACTGAACAAGTTCTGCTTGTGCTTTTTGTAGCTGAGTACGGTACTCGCTAATGCGTCCACTCTGGCGCGCAAGATCATTCCCCAGACGTAACGCAGGCATTTTGTTCAAGCTGGTAACAGCTTCACCAATACGGCTGAGTCCGCGTTCTGTGCGGTTCATATTCGCCGTAAAGTTGCTATTCAGCGAAGAGCCGATAACAAAATCAAAACCAACTTGTTTAATTGCCATGTTTACCTCTTTCGTAATGCGCGTAACCAGTTATCCAGTTCACCAAGCGGCATCTGCAAAACGTCTGCTAATCGTTGTCCGGATTGTTTGCAGAAGACGAGACAGGCGCGTCTGAGATCATCGGCGCTGATTGAGACTTTCCCATATCTTGGTATTCCTGCATTAGCTTGAAGTAGTTGGCTTCTGGCATTTTGACGAACACGCCAAAGGGAATGTCGGTCAGCTGCGATAGCAAACACGCTTCATAACGGGCATTGCTAGCATTGGGGCCTGCCATGTCCGCAGCTTCAAGGTGGTCGCTAACTATGGCCTCGCGCATAGAAACGGTGGAAATAGTTTCACCGTCAACGGTGATGGGCTTAATCAAAGTAATTTCATTTACAGTAGGTTCAGACATGAGTGTTTCCTCTCTAGGGTAAAAGATGGGGTAGATTAACCTTCGCGGCCAAGATCTTTGCGAACCTGCTGCAAGTAGTCTGTTTCGCCTACCTTGTGGATCATGTTAAACTTGTCGATCTCTACAACCGGCTTGTTATCGAGCCACATCTTCAGATAATCGCAGGCCAATTCCACAGGTACGTCCTGCATTTTTCCGGACTCATATTTGCCAAGCCCTACAGATTTTGGCGTACCTGCCACCATTACCTTTTGCGGGAAGGTGGTCAGCGCTGCACCATTGGAGAGAGCGCGTGCTTGAGTAGACGCGCGGAAGGTAAGCTCATGTCGTTTCGGCGCACTAAGTTCCAACGCATGCTTTGTTGCAGTGCGAAACTTAATTTTCACGCTCATGTTGCTGGTGTGTCCGATCGTTGGCGAATCCAGTTCACCGGCGATACCGGCACCGGAAAGCGTTTCAGACATAAACTCAATACTAGGCAGCTCTGCATCTGCAACGCCCATAAAGAGTTCGGAACCGGAGTACACATCAAACGAGATAATCTTTTCTGGTTGCTTACTCATTAGTTACTCCCGAAAAGGTTCTGGAAGTTGGTTACGTCGAATTCCAGAATGTTCACGATCTCACGCGCAGGAACCGGCGGTGTCATCTTGGTATGGAAGCGTACAACGCCATCGATCAAATCAGTGGTTGGGTTTTCTTCCTGATAGAAGAAGATCTCACCACCGAGGATAATTTCCATCTGTTTGAATCCATTCAGGCGAATGTTTTCACTGTCCACGATGGTTTCAATAAATCGGCGTGTGGTGGGACCATCCAGTTTCTGAAAGTATGTGAGCACAAAGGTGTTGGCGTGCCAGCTGAAGAAGCGACGCACAGAAATAAATGCGTCTTTCGGGTCCGTGTTGGATGGGTAGCAGGCAGTACGGTTGCCGAATGCTTTCCAGCCACCGTCAAAGTTGAGCGCTGTAACAACGCCTTGCCCGTTAAGATATTCAGCTTGTGGCAATTCAAGATGTACTGGTTTGCCGTTTGCTACAGCGCCGCTAATTGGCATGCGGCGGTTGGATGGAGAAACGTATGGGATGCCTTCATAATCGGCATCGGTCTGGGCAATGAGTCCGGCAAGGTAGGTGGACATGTTGTACACATGTTTACCTAGTGTAACTTTAGGCCAACAGCATACAGTGTGCTTGCCTGTGTAGTTGTTGGTTTCTTTCCAGCTTGGTACGTCTGTGTACTTGGTGCAGGTAGCGTCGGGAATATCGGTCAAAGCAAGGCAGGAGAAAATACCGTTAATGGTACTTGCCTTGGTGTCCATAACTACACCAACAGCAGGATCATGAGAAAAGCCTGGTGCAAGAATTTGCCCTGGTACAACTCGGAATTTGGGGAATACTTTTGAAACAAGTTCTAAGCCGGTATACGTGCCGGCGTCTGCATCGTAGCCGCCCACAATATCTGCGGCAGTAACTTTGGTAACGTCGGCAGCTTCACCAGTTTTATGGGTAGCTGGATCAAACACGTTGATAACTACAATCGGCGCGACATTGCATTTGCCAAAGAACACATCAGCAAATTCACACAGCGTATATTTAAACATGCTGTTAGCGTCTGCTTCATCAGTAAAGCCCAGCTGTTCAACAAATTCTTTAAACGTGTAGCAAAGCACAGGCTCATTAATAGGCTTATCCTGTCCTTCCGGAAGCAAATGCACTGGCGCAGTACCCACAACAACAGGGATACTGGCACTGATGCGACGCGGAGGCACAATAGCGGTAGGCACTTCGCGTGTATGAACTCTGTGGTAATAACCGGACATACGTTACCCCTGTGTTGCGGCAAAAGCTTTGGCAATTGCACTGTTAGGGTTTTCAAGATCACGCTTTGCTGCACCGGCTTTGGAAAGAGGCACAAAAAGCGCTGCCAAGCTTGCATCTTCTTTTATGGCCTGCGCCAAATGGTCAGGCAGCTTGCCACCAATAAAAACGCTGCCATGTCCAACGTGGCGATCTCCGTTAAGAGAAGCGCCTAAATAGATAACCGTCTCTTGTGTGGCGGTGGTTGGTTTTTCTGTAGCCATCTACAAGTCTCCTGTGTGGTTAGTTGATAAATATTTTCCCTGCCATGTGGTGCGAACAACACCCATATGCATATGCTTGTGCTGTTCTTCCGGTTCCGGCTTTGCAAACTTCACAGGCCGAACAAGTTCCCAGCTGCCTAAATGGTTCAGGGTGGAAAGCTTGCGGCGAAGCCTGCCGGTTACAACTGCAATCCAGTCTTCTGCATGAGCAAAACCCTCGCGCGAATACACGCCACAGAGTAGATCAACATGCTCTGTGCAATAGCCTTCCTCATCATCTTCGCCGCTGATCCACCGCACCACGACGCAGGGGAAAGTCTTTTCTGCGTCAGGATCTTTCGGCACAGCGCTTTTAAAAACCTTCACAGCGCCGAGTGTGTCAGAACCTTTTTGCTCCATTGCAAGGTCTGTCACAGCTTCGGAAACAAACTGTTCAACGTGGTCGAGTAAATCTTTAAACATCAGCCGATAATCCCGTTTATGAGTGCTTGGGCATGGTGGGAAAAGTTCTTTTCAAAACGCTCTTCAGCTTTGCGTTGGAGATCCCCTCTAATGTCGTCATCTTTGAATAAATTGGGATAGCCCGGGCCATACAAAGCATGAATAGGGTTTCGTTCTTTTCCGTCACGTTTAAATATGAGCGTTGCGTGGTTACG
>NZ_ARQF01000008.1 GCF_000384815.1 Halodesulfovibrio aestuarii DSM 17919 = ATCC 29578 | reverse complement strand
TTTACCGTTGGTGCAGGCGGAAAATATTCCGTTGGAAGCAAAGGTGGTGCTGAAAAGGTTTCTCCAACCGTAAGCACGACTGCGTCACATGACCACCTAATCGCATATGAGACTGGTAATGATCTGTCGGGTTCCACTTATCACAACTTCAACAGCCGCAATACTGGCGATCCCGATGATGGAACGGCTCACACTGGTGGTTCTCAGGCGCATGAAAACCGGCCGCCATACATCGGCGTGTTTTACATTAAATATCTATAGGAGAAGTTATGCACGTAACAGTTATTGCACCAGATAAAGTAGTTCTAGTTGATGGCAGCGCTCTAAAACTACCTAACTTTGATTTTGATGAAACTCTTCACGCTATCCAGTTTGATGGGCAGGAGGGGCAAATTGAATTTGAAACACCGGACGGAGGCGTAAGCACTGCGCCAATATCTGAATTAGAAGTGCAGCCATATGTGGAAGCTTGGAATGCAGAAAAGGCACGACTTGAAGCGATTATACCGCCTAAACCAACACTCACTGAAGCCCGCACCACAAAGCAACGCCAGATCGCAGCTGCGCATGATGCGTTTCTTAAAGCTCAAAGCGTGGAGTATTCCGAAATGGAGCGGCAAACATGGGATTCTCAGCGCACAGAGTCACAAGCGCTTCTTGCTGATCCACAAGCAGCAGCTCCACTTGTACGAGCGATCGCTAATGCACGCGGCATGGATGTGATAGAAATGGCGCGGCGTATTCAAGAAAACACACAAGCATGGTCAGTTCTTGCAGGCCACGCCACAGGTCAGCGCTTGAAGTATCAAGATGCGCTGGAAGCTTGCACGACCGTTGAACAGGTTGAGGCTATTTCTATTTCATTCACGACACCGGAGTAACCAATGAAACTACTTACACCTACTACCTACTTAGAAGCTTCAAACGAACTTAAAAACCGAATCTGCAACGGCTGCGGTCCTGATGGATTAATCGGCAAACTTGTTCCGGAACATCTTCTAGGCGCTAGCATTGCCGAGGCTTGTAATATTCACGACTGGATGTACCAGGAGGGAGAAGACAAGCAGAAAGCAGATCTCTACTTTTTGGCCAACATGATCTACCTATGCACCCAAAAGAGTAAGTGGCTTCTACCAGCTCGAGCACTGATGGCTGTGCACTTTTTCTTAGCTGTTCATTATGGCGGGGAAGAGTATTTTGTGGTGGATGAGGCTGCGTAAAAAGCTATGGCTCGTATGTTCCTTTAAAGCGTTGCAGATTTGCCTCTGTAACGCTTTTTTCTGTTTTGCGTTAAGGTAGGCCGTATGAAACGTGCAATGTTATATGATCCGGTGAAATTTCTGCGGGATAAGGGCGTGACAGTTCGCCTTGGCCTGCCACAGGATGGCAAGCAGCAGATAGAAGTGTGCTTTGACTCTCGGTACAGGGAAGCCGACAAGGTACAAGCCATATATAAGCGAGTGCAGCAGAGCTATAGCCTGATTCTTATGCAATTGAATGTAAGCAAAGGAATGCCCCCGCTCTCTGTAGAGTCCTTACTTGCTAAAGACTACATCCGCATTGCATGCGATGAACGCGGCAAAAGGCGCTATGTGATTACGGAGCGAGGGAAAAGGTGGATGAGATAGGTACTAAAAAAAGCCCGCTCAATCGAACCGGCTTTTTTTAGTTTTCGTCATCTTCGCAATTTATTGCGGATCGCAAAAAACAAGAGAGATAGCTGCAAAGTAATTGCACCTTGGGTAAAAAGCCAAAATAATTTTAGCCCAGTACTCTTATGCAAAATAGATGGTGCTGCTTTTGAAAAAAACGGGATACCTGCCCAAGCATAATGACTAGAGTACGCCCCTGTAAAGGAAAGTAGAAAAGGAATTGTAAGAAAAAGGAATAGCCAGATTGCTGCTCGCGCAGGAGATTCCCCATACATACTTAACTGACGATAACAAAAAAGCAGAAACATCATAAACCAGTTCTTCGTTTCTCTAGCACGTTTCAATGTGAATTCTTTTTCACATTGATGCCAGAGTGAAACCGCACCAGTATCAGAAAGCGAAATTGCTTTATTTTTCCAATCTCGGGCTATCCGTTCTGTTACAATATTTGAAGAGCTAATCTTTTCACACGATGGCCATCTGCAATTACTTAAAATTAACTTGTTAATTTCCGCTGTACCTATATCAAACTTCTCAAGAGGCATATCTTCCAAAATCAACATATTGTTTTCCAAAACAGTATCTTTGACTTCAAAATTTCTCTCCACCTCACACAGCCTAAACATCACTTGGTGATTAAAAGAACTTCTCACAAATGTTGCAGCATTCAGCTTAGTACGACGAAAAACTAACGGTCCCTCAAACACCGAATCATAAAATGATGCGTTACCGTTTATTGTTGAGTCATTTAACGTTAGGCGGTTAAAAATCCCAGCCTCGCAAAATAAATGACCTTCAATTGTACAATTTGAAAATATGATTCGATCGCACGCGCATTCTGTCAAATGTATATCACCGGAAAAATGACATTGCTGAAAATGAATTGCAGGTACATGCTCTCGAAGGTCTGCATAATTCTGAAATGACAACTCCCCAACCACATTAGCCAAGTTAAAAGTATATATATTGTCCGTAAAAACGTAATACTTTTCATCCGGATTATAAGATGTAGATAAAAAGTAAAATACGCTATCTAAAACATCTTGCGCTGCAATATCTGTAAATTTCTGAAAATAAGTTGAATTTTGACCTTTTCGCATTGCTAGTTAGACACCCTATTTAACTTAGTAACTACTCATTACTCATATAATTTCTAAACAAACAACTTTAGGAGCTTACCCAAACAGATCTGACTGTTCTACATTGTCTAAGCAACATCCTTTTTCTTAAAGAAGTTAGCAACAGCATCCTTAAGCATTGAGCCAAATACAACTGAGGCACCCCCAACAGCAGCCCCAGCAACCCCCACCAAAACCATGTCTGTTAAAGAAAACTTCTTCCCTTGTTCTTGCTCAATTACCCTAATCATCTCAGCAAATTGAAGCACTGAATCCTTTACATCTTCTAGGGCTTTCATCCTGCTTTCATCCGAATCGAGACAAGGAATAGCGACCTTGTAAAGGTCAATGAAATCTAATGAAAAGGCTTGCAATGCGCCAATTGTTTGCGTTTTATTTTTTGCATCAACAACAATTTTAGCGCGAATCGTTTTAGCAACCTCTTTAAATACGTCTAAGAAATTAGAACTGGTAATCACATCAACAAGCCAGTTAGAAGAAATCTTCTTCCTTGTCATGTTTTCTATGATTGATGCCACTTCTTCTTGAGAATACTCCGGCTTGATTGCAGTAAGAGTATCAGTACACATCACCGCCCCCTTTTTACTATATTGTTTCTCATGCCCCAATCAGCACAAAGTGAACAATTGATAACAATCAACACACTTCGGGCCTCCACACATCACCGCCGCACTTTATTACGCACAGCCAAAGCAAGTAAAGAAGACTGAATGGCTAAAAAGCCCTGCCACACTATCTGCCCACACTTTTCAAAGACAGATAAATTTAAAGAAACTGATGCCTTTGATAACAAGGGAATAAAACCCAAGGCATAACTGGCCCACTCTTCATTCAACTTAATCTCTGGACGCATATGAATAAGTGCAAAAACAAATGGGGCAATAATTAACGCAGCAAGAACCTTACTTGCTCGTTCCGGGGACTCTCCATATCGACTTACCCACCCATAACAAGCTAGGAAAAAGTAGGAGACCTTGTTTGAGCCAGTAGACAACCTTTCAAGAGCAAGCTCTTTTTCAAATAGATGCCACTCTGATGCTGTCCACTCATCACCCATGTTTCTTAACCTAACCTTCCAAGCACGACACATCGATTCTGTTACTACACCAGCTTGCTTAATTTGTTCCAAGCTAGGCCAATCAATATCTTCCACGCTAAAGCCTTCGCTCTGGCTTGGTGAAAATGTAATAAACGCCACTGGCATCCTGTTCAATATCAGTTCGCTGTTACTACAGCTGATATTAGCTAACTGAAGGTACTCACTCACATCACAATTATAAAACAATGCTTTTTTCTTAAATACTGCTAATGAAAAACTGGCAGTTGTAAACTTCACATCAGAAAAAGTTGCTCGTACTTTAAAAATACTCTCACTGAAGCTCGCATGTTTTTTGAACTGACACTCATGGAAAAAACACGATTCGATTGAAGAATTTTCAAAAGCAGCAAAATCTTCAAACACACAACTTATAAAGTTTATTCCAAGCATGTTTAAGTGCAAAAAAGATACGTTAGATACAAAGGTGCAATCTATAAAAGCCAGCTTGGGAATTACGTCCGGAAAAAAATCTTTTAATCTATTAAAATCACAGTCAAGTCTTCTTCCCTCGATTTCAGTTAATCCTTCTGCAATTTCTTTAAGAAGTTCATCTCCACTTTGGTCTGTTACGTTCTCTTCTGCTATACCCATAACTCCTCGCCCCGTTCTAATCTCGCTGTTCAATCCAATCCGCTCTATTTTTAACCATAGATCTACAAGATAAAAACAAAAGCCCCCTCAATCGAGCGGGCTTTTTAAAGCTTTAAAAAAAGCATGTTATACCTTAAAGAAGCGGTCATTTTCATCAAGTTCAAGAATGATATTGTTTTCACAGTCGTTACGCATCTCTGGCGTAAGGTTGTCCGAGAGTACGGATAAAATTTGTTGTCCAGAAAGAGACTTAGAAAGAACGAGGATATCTTTAAGTTGTCTTTTGTCTATATCTTCAACCATATCATGAAAGACAAATAAAGGTCTGGTAAGTTGTTGGCTATGCACAGCAGAGATATATGCAAAATCAAAAGCAATTACCTCTGCTTTTTTCTTGCCACCTTCAGGGTGTGAGCTCTCATTGCTTAATGATAGCTTGCAGCTTCCCTTTTGTTCATCGTAGTCGAATTCCAAGGTATAAGCTTCATTGTGGAGCTTTTCTGTGTAAACAGCAAAAAATTCATTAAATTTATTGATAAAGTTTTCTACAGTATCAAGTTGATCCTTAATGGACTTTAGAATTATGGCTAATGCATCAACGGCCTTTTTCTTATCGTCAGTGGCTTGTTGTTGTTGTTGAATTAATCCTTCAGCTTGACCAAACTTTACTTTTAACTCCCCAAGTTCCTTTATTTTACGTGTTATCACTTCGATATTTTTGCTGTCTTTCATTTTCTCAAAAACAGACCTTCTTACGGTATATACCTCTTCGAGTGCACCTTTTAATTCGGAGTGCTTTAATGTTAATTCTGGAACATCTTGAGTTAGGAATTTCTTCTTACTCTGAACGAGCTTGGCGTGGAACTGAGAAACTTCCTTCAGGTCTTTAATTGCACTTGTTATAGTAATATTAGCGTAAGCATATATTTCTTCTAACTCTGTAGTTAAATATCCACCAAGCGAGCTAGAAAGGTTTTTAACCGTTTCATTAATGTTCTTTATTTTTCGTTCTATGGATAAAACTTCTTTTGTAATATCGTCTTCTTGTCTTTGAAGTTGCGATAATTCAGAAATCGGATCTTTTTGCTCTGAAGAAAAGTTAAAGCTTAAAATTTCATCTTCAATTTTCTTAATAAGTTTGGCTAATTCTTTTAATTGTGTTTTATTTTTTTGTTCTTTAATGAGAGCGTTAATTACCCGTAAATTTTTAGCTCTACGGTTAACTAAGTTTGTCGCTAATCTTTTTTCACCTAACTTTTCACTGTCTTGGAATCCAAAAAGGTAAAGGTAAAGTTCACTATACTCTTTTCCTTCTGTAGGAACTCGTTTGTCCAAAAATTGTGTAGTGTTAAGCATCCGCTCATTAGTATTGCGGATAAATTTAGTAATAGCGTAACGCACAGAAAAACGATCTGTTGTAATTCCAAAGCAAAACTTTTTTATCTGATCTTCATACTTGCTTTGAGATAATTTGTTGCCATCAAAATAAAAAGCATCGTCATCAGAATCAATCGCAAGTCTACGTTCCATTCGATGAACGCCGAAATCTGCCCCAGTAAAGTTTAATTGCGCTATAATATCATTTTCTTCGAATAACTTTTGTATATCAATGTTTGGCTGTTTAAACTCATCATCGATGTACACAGGATCAATTGAACCAAGAAAAAGAAAATCTACCACTCTTGAAAGAGTAGATTTTCCAACGCTGTTTCCTGAATGTCCAATACCTTCTCTATTAGTGATGATATTTAAGCCTAGCTCAAAAGGTATACTTCTTATTTCAGAATTATTTTTAAAGAGTTTAAAACTGTTAAGCAGCATTGATAATTACTCCGTCGCTATTGTAGTCGATTGCATTGATGATATATAACCAGTCACATGTCAGTATTACATAGTCTATAGATATTTGATCATCATACTCGCTAATTATTTCAATCAAATGAGCGAAACTTAACTGCTCTAAGACATACAATTGCTCTAATATAATAGCACCGAGTACGACTACATTAATGCTTTCGTGACAGGAGTTGCTACTAGGTATCATCCGGCTTCTCCATAATGACGCATTCAATAAATGCATGAGCAACAACTACATTGACTCCAATATCAATATGCTCTTGTAGCTCAGGTGTATTATTTGATTCGTAGATGGTTTTTTTTAGATCACTAATAATGAAGTCAATTATTGCACCTGATTTTTCTCTGAGAACTTCAAGATCTAACTCTTCTTTTATAAAATATTCGATTTCAAAGTTGTCCAAGGCTTTAAAATATGAGTTTTCTAAATTCCTTAAAATGGTGTCTTTTCCAAAGGGAATCGATTTGTCAATATCATCATATGCTTCTTCAATCAGTGATGAATAATCAAGGTACTGTCTTATGATATGTTGTTTTTTATTCAGGTGGTTGTGTTTTATTTTTACAATGACGTCCGCTGGAGGCGTGCGCCTCTTCTGCATAGTCTGAGGTTGTCTATGTGTAAGATTAGAAAGCAGTTCGTTGATTGCAGAGCCAACGTTGTACTTGTTAGATTGATTGAAATTTACATCACTAAAGACGTTTTCGATACGAACATTGTTTACCGTACTCAAAGTCTACTCCTTTATGCTAGAAGTTTACATTTCCATGTACGTCTCTCATCTTTGTATTTTTATTTCCCTTTTGTACTGTTTGTTCTATTGTGCTGCTGTCTTTGATTTCGTTCCGTATTTCATTTTTTATTCTATTTTGTATGTTGTATGTTTTGCTTACAGCAAAAAGGCTAAGAAATATGCCACCTACAGTACAGCACCAACCAATCAGTTGACCGTTTTCGGATTGAATAAATTCTAAAATTGTTTCCATGAAATACTCAAAAGTTAACATTGTTATTTTTCAGCAAGTTCTGGCTACCCAAAGTTGCAACTTATAGACAACTCGGGAACGTAAGCTCTACGTTCCTCAATATTCCAGAACAAATAAACTAACGCCAAATTACTTCCTTAAATACTCACTCAACGAAAAGATTGGTAGATGCACCATATCAAAAGGAATATGCAGCTGTTCAGCGATGGCTGAACGCAAGGCATCTTCATCTGTCATAGTACTACCTTCTGACACAGGGTCAGGGATTTGATAGTCTTTGCGCATTTCGATCCAAAGATCAGATGTTTGAAAATATTCAACAGGTGGAAGCTTACCGTCTAGCGTTTCAACCTTCCACTCTACTCCGGTCGTTCCGTCCCACCCCTTGTTGTCGATGGCATATAGAGCTGTTGCAATCATTTCATCCTTTGCAGCCATAACTCGGACAAAAAGAGCCTGATAATTCTCTTCTGGGTATTTCTTTCTAAGCTTCTCGATAGATACTTCAGCAGCCTTCATTGCTGTGTGAGCGTACTGTTCTGGATTATAATTTTGAAATTCTGGAATTCGAATTTCCATGATTGCGCGGCCACGAGAAGTCACACTTGAGTTTAGTACATCGATTACTTCATACTTTACAGCCTGACTCATATCCGGCTCCTTTTTATTGTCCCAAAGAAATGCAGCAGCAACAAAACCTACGACGATAATTACTATCGCGTAGTTAATTAATTTATGAAATCGGTTCATATCTGCTACTCTTTGGTCAGAGTATTGCCAAACAATGTACAAAACGTATTTATTAACGTGGCAAGATCGAAGGAACTCTCCACAAGATACGCATCAGTATCCCCAAATTGGTCTTTAACCAAGACGACCCACGAATTCTTCTGCTTATTCATCTTTAAAACTGAGATCGAGAGCATTTCGTTCCCAGAGCAGAAAATTGGGTCAAACCCTTCAGTTACCAAATCATCAAAAAAGTTTTCTGAATCTTCATTTAGCCAAAGCTGACCAGCTAGCGCATCTTCTCTTTTTCCATTTTCAAAACAATAAAACATTCGAATCTACCCCACCGACTTACTTCATCAGTAAGCCCTTACTGTGTCCATTTGTCGCAATCCGCTCCCCCGAGCTTGCACCTTGCACGACTACATGGACATCTGTTTTCTAAGTCCTTTTCATACTCCAGTCGCATTTGTCTGCGAAAGCCGAAGCTTCAAGAGTATTCGTTTCAGCCTGAGTGTGTGTCTCATTCTGTGAATCCAAAATTTTCATTACCGCTTGCTGGATAACTTCAGGTGAAGCGCCAGACTCTTTGAGTATGCGTGTTGCTATTTCCAGTCGTTGTGCGATCGGATCTGTAACAGCAACCGTCTCTTTTTGCGCCTCTGGCTGTGCTGATGCTTCTTCCCCAAGAAACACTTCGCCTTCACCAGTAAGAAGCCAATTTGGTGTGAAATTTAACAGAACTACCAAATTCTGTAGATCATCCGCGCTAGGACGCTGCCCTGCTTCCCACGCACGCAGTTTCCCTTCAGTAACCCCAAGAAATTCCGCAACTTTCCCACGGCTTACCCGTTTCGCACGAGTTTTTATCTTGATTCTATCTTTAATTATTTCAACTAGATGCTTTCCATCTGTCATATTACACAACTTTATTCGCGAAATTTCACTTGATTTCACGTAAGATTACACATAATTCTATTTTTAACGAAACAACGAAACCAAAAACCATAAATCGAAATAACCGCAAGGGGTTAATTGATGGAACAACGAAACATGATTCCCGAATTCATATCTGATTTGACCCGTAGTGAAAAGCTAGAAATCTACATGAAGCGCAAAAAGCTGTCGTTTACCGATATTGGCAAAGCGATCAAAGCATCGCGTACCGCTGCGTACAAGCTGCTTCATGGTAAATCCGTTCCCACCTACCGACATGCGCAGCTGCTTAAAGCTGGCATTCCAGAAATTTTGATTCCACCTGCCCTAGACATTGCACCAGGGCCAAAGCCTAAGAAATCCATACTCGTTTCACCAGACGATACCGAACCAAATTACATGGGACAGGCTGCATAAACATCACGCGCCCTGTCCTGCCTACCGATGCTGCTAACAGTGCCGCATACCTAGTAATACAGGCAACGTGCAATTTTTTGGAGAACTACCACCATGACAAA
>NZ_ARQF01000007.1 GCF_000384815.1 Halodesulfovibrio aestuarii DSM 17919 = ATCC 29578 | reverse complement strand
CGTAGCGAGGAAGGAGGTTCTATGGCTTTTGCCCCCCGTCGTCAACAGCTTTTTTAAATTTTCTGTATTCTTTTTTGCTTACGTCTAAAGATTGTTATCCCACTTCCTTCTCAACCGTTGGGACAGAACGATTTTTGCCACCAGACTCACTCTTTTCGATAATCAAATCTTTCCTTACTCACAGTCGATAGGGCGTCCCTTCCGCAGGGAAGGTCGGATTCCCACAGAAGACCTAAAAAAAAGAGTGAACCAAAGCGGTTCACTCTTTCATTGTATATAACAAGTCCGAACTATCCCTTAAGAACACCAAACCCCGGAATATGGAGGCGCTGCTCAAACTTTTTGAGAAGCCAGCCTGCGATAGTCACGAGGAACAAGTAATATGCTCCCACAACCATAAAGGCTTCCGTAAAGCGGAAGGTCTGCGCTGCAATACCGCGCGCCTCGCCAGTCAATTCGATGCATGTAATAATATAGGCAAGAGAGGAATATTTAATTAGATAGATCACTTCGTTACCGCAGCCCGGCAATGCCCGACGGAACGCTTGTGGTACGACAATCCAAAGCACGGTCTGGAATTTACTCATCCCTAATGCGGCTGCTGCTTTAAGCTGGCCTTCGCGGATAGAAAGCAAAGCACCACGCACATATTCTGAATTGTATGCTCCGCTACAGAGAGTAAACCCAAGAATAGCTGCTTCGGCCGGTTCCAAGTAGATACCGATTTTAGGCAGCCCGTAATATAAAATAAAAAGCTGTACCATAAGCGGTACACCACGGAAAAGCGATGTGTAGAAGTCCATCAGCTTTTGCACAAGCCTGTTACCGAATACGCGGCAACAACCAACAGCTATGCCTAGCAATTGCCCCATAATAGCGGAGGGAATAATGAGTACTACACTCATTAGCAGCCCCCTGTTTACGGCAGGGAGCAGTTGTTCAGTATAAAATGGATCCACTAGTCAAGCTCCTCACACATATCAGACAACTTGTTGCAGAAGTCTGCGGTACGAGTGCCGGAACCTTCTTTAAGGAGCTCTGCAGGAGAACCGTGTTCGATAATCTCACCCTGCTGCATAAATACAATTTCATCTGCAAGTGCGCGTGCAAAGTCCATCTGGTGGGTTGCCATAATCATAGTAAGCCCTTCCTTTGCAAGATCACGGATAACAGAAAGAACTTCGCCGACCAATTCCGGGTCAAGCGCAGAAGTCGGCTCGTCCAGTAAAAGGACTTTGGGCTCCATGGCAAGCGCACGAGCAATAGCAACACGCTGCTTCTGGCCACCAGAAAGCTCTGCAGGGTACAAATCGCCTTTGTCAGAAAGGCCAACACGGTCTAACTCTTTCTTCGCGATGTCACGTGCCTGCTTTTTGCTCATGCCCTTTACTTTGCGTAGAGCAATCGCGACATTATCCAATGCTGTAAGATGATCAAATAGATTGAAGTCTTGAAAGATCATACCGACCTGTTGTCGATAACCGTACAGTTCTTTTTTACTGTCCGTATCAACAACATTACCTTCAAGGACAATCTGTCCGTGTTCCGGTATAAGCAGATAGTTAATACACTGCAGAAAGGTGGACTTACCCGCACCGGAAGGCCCGATGAGTACTTTAAGCTCTCCCCGTTTAATATCGAGAGAAACAGATCGTAAAATTTCTTTCCCGCTAAGGTTCTTACAGATGTTTTGCATCTGCAGAATCGGGGTGTTGTTCTCACTTGGCATGTGTATATCCCTTACGTGGTATAGCCCGGAATACGGACTTTCTTTTCAAGAGCGAGCAGCAATCTTACGCCCACCATAGTAATGATAAAGTAAATTGCACCAGCTGTTATAAACAAAGTCAGATGCTCATAGGTTCGTGACGCAACAAAGTGTGTGCGTGTAAACATATCCATAGCACCTACAACATAAGCCAATGCAGAGTCTTTAAGAATAATAGAAAATTCGTTGGACCATCCGGGAATAGACAAACGCAGTGCCTGTGGCAAAATGATAGAACAAACACCTTGCATATCAGACATACCCAACGCGCGGGAAGCTTTCAGCTGTCCCTGAGGTAAGGCTTCGATAGAGCCCCTGAAAATCTGAGACTGGTACGCAGCACTTGTCATCCCCAACACAATGGACGTGGCGGCGAGAGCAGATAAATTAAGCCCCAGTAAATCAAAGATGCCGAAATAGAAAAGGAACATAAGCGTCAGAATCGGCACCCCACGGAAAAACCAGACGTAAAAGCCCAGAATAAAGCGAACTAATCGTGGCCCATAGACCAAGCCGACTGCCATAGGAATGCCCATGACGAGTCCGAGGCTCATAGCCCCGCCGACGATTACTAACGTCACGAGCGCGCCTTGCA
This sequence comes from Halodesulfovibrio aestuarii DSM 17919 = ATCC 29578, assembly GCF_000384815.1. Lineage (NCBI taxonomy): Bacteria > Pseudomonadati > Thermodesulfobacteriota > Desulfovibrionia > Desulfovibrionales > Desulfovibrionaceae > Halodesulfovibrio > Halodesulfovibrio aestuarii. Next base: position 6,854 of record NZ_ARQF01000007.1, on the reverse strand, counting down.
AAATATATGGTAGCGCGTCTAATATTACTGCTAACTGTTCTAGCATAGAATATCGGACAAACCTTTCCGTTTGTCCTTCCTCCTTAGTTGTGCCTTGCGGCACTCAATAAAAAAGCTGAGAGCGTTTTAATGGAACACGCCCTCAGCTGAAATAGTATCTTTATAACTGGGCAACAAGCCAATTAGTGGTTGTCACCTTTAAGATGCTTTTCTTTGAGAACTTCCCAGTAAGGGTCAGCTTTCAGCATTTTGATACCTTTGTTGATGAGCTCAAGAAGTTCAGCGTTGTCTTTATTGATAGCAACACCAAAATCTTCGTGCTCACCGAAAGTGTCAATTACAGCCAATGGCAGTCCACGACCAATTGCATCATTAACAGGTGCAGCATCCATTGCTACAGCCTGAATGCGACCGTTCATGACATCCTGAAATGCAAGTGGAGCAGAGTCGTAAAACTTCAAAGTAAAGTTCCAGCCCTCTTTGCCCATATGCTCTTTGAGCCATTCTACCTGCGGGGTGCCGGACTGCACACCGAGACGTACTTTATCGTGCTGTATTTTGTCTACAGTAAGGCCGGAACCTTTTTTACCAGCGTAGACGTTAGCAACAGAGTAGTAAGGATCTGAAAAATTTACCTTTGCGGCGCGTTCAGGGGTAATGGTCATACCGGAGTAAACCATATCAATTTTATTTGAGAGAACGCTCTGTACGATCGTTGACCATTCCATTGGCTTATGCTCAACCTTGAAACCGAGCTTTTTAGCAATCCAGTTCAAGGAATCTACGTCAAAGCCAGCAGGTTCGCCATTTTTGTCAACATAAGCAAAAGGAGGGTAGTTTGCATCAATACCATTAACGTATGTTTTTTGTGCAAACGCTCCTGTGCCGAACAGTAAAACCAGACCAAGTGCTGCGATCAGCACACGTGTTGCTCTAAGCATTTTGTTCTTCCTTCTAGCAAGACAGATAAGCAATATGCGCAAATGACATTCTGAAATCATTTGCTTTCCCCAATAACCCACAACTATCTTGGCTAGCAGAAAGTGGCTTCGCTCGCAACCTCGAAATGAACAATTTTGCAAAACCAGTCGATTACGCACATTGAAATTCGTATGCTCAGCTATATACATGCCAACAACCTAGCTGAACGTAACTACCTACAAAAGAACCGCCCCGCACCTACAAAAATAAGAGCACGACACCACTTGTTTGCGCTGCCCTCTTTTATGCACTTGATCCACATCTGGCAACACTTTTGCTTTTTCCCTTTATTATTAAAGAAAACGCCAAGTCATATTGACTCGGCGCTGATCGGATTTTGTATTCTATAATAGGCTGTTAGCTTTGAAGAGCCTTCTTCAACGTAAAAATAAATGCAGCGCCAGTATTTGTGTCAGAATGAATAGGAGATTCCACCCAAATATCACCACCGTATGATCGAATAATCCTGCGACAAATAGCAAGCCCCAGCCCGGCACTACCATCCTTGACGACAGGAGACTCTTCATTTTCAAGCCTGTAGAATCTTTCAAAAATTCTACTCTGACTCTCCACAGGAATACCAGATCCTTCATCACGCACACTAAAGGATGCAAGCCCATCGCGTAAATGCAAGCCAACAGATACGGTTGAATCCCGTGGACTGTACTTGATGGCATTATCTATAAGGTTACGCAGAACTTCTGAAAGACCATCTAAGTCTGCAATAACACGAACATCTTTTTTCTCAGCATTATACTGAAGCACAATATTCTTCTCAAGAGCTGCCGGCATCATATCCCGCACGGTCTGTTCGACCACGGCATCTCCATCAATGGCGGCAAGCTGACTACTGTCTTTGTGATGCTGTGAGCGAGCAAGCACAAGTAAAGAATTTACCATTTTTGTCATGTGGTCAGCATTGCGCAGAATCGTATTTAAAAATTTCACCGCTGTAGAATGCGGAGTATCCGGCGCATCTATAAGTGTCTCAGCATATCCTTTTATACTGGTAAGCGGTGTCTTAAGCTCGTGGGAAACGTTCGCCACAAAATCACGGCGAACCCTCTCCAACTGCTCACGCTCACTCACATCATGGAATACCAGCACCATTTTCCGTGCTTCCTGTCTATCACGGAACGGAACAAGGTTCACAGCAAGATACACAGAATCCGGAAGTTCAAGAACAAGACTGGCATTCTTTGGAAGAGGAGAGCCCAGAATATCATCTACCGCCTGTTGCAAATCAGGTTGCATTGTCGCTTCTATGACAGTTCTGCCTTCACAGCCATCCAAGCAGTTCAACATATTGATTAATGCGGTATTGCAAGAATGAATTCTACCACGTTCATCCAATACCATAACGCCTTCAGTCATACCGTCAAACACAGCTTCAAGCCGTTTCTTTTGGTCAACAACCATCCGCAGATGCATTTCAATATTTTGAGCCATATCGTTGATGGCGGTAACTAGCGGCTCAAATTCTGTACCCGGATACGTGCGGATTCGACGCTGATACTGACCTAGCCCGATAGATTGGGCGGTACTGGCCAACCTGCGGATAGAAATAAGAAACGGCCTTGTTACAAGGAATCCAAACAACACTGTACCGAAAGTGGTAAAGATAAAGACCCATATCATTCCCGCCTCAAGCCTGTTCAAACGCTCGCTCGCTGAAGAGGCCGGAATAGCAACACGCAAAATACCAGCTGGAATAACTCCATGAGCCTGCTTGGCCTGCGCAGCATAAATCAAATCTTTGTGGATTGTTGTTGAGTACCGGACTTCAACGCCGGTTTTCCCTTCGAGAGCTGTAAGAACTTCCGGCCTGTCTGCATGGGAAGGAAGCTGGGTTAGCTTTGCATAGGGGACACTGGTGTCTGCCACAACCTGCCCTTCGGCAATATATGTGACACGGACATTTAAATAGCGCGATAGATCCTTTAACCAAGCATCAAATTCATGTATGTTGGAAAAACGATTTTCATGCGTCGTCCAGGCGACTGTGTTCAAATAGGTAACAGCTCTACTTTTGGCATCACGCAGGATATCTGTACGTAATGATGAGTCAAAATAATAGAAAGGAGGAATGAGTGCGACCATTAGCAGCAGGAACATTCCCGTTAAGAGTCTGTTACGGATGGAATAGTTGTTCATGGTATTTAATATCCGCTACTTTGTGGCAATTGTATGACTGTTATGTTACATCGCGACAGTACGGTGCGGAATTGATTTTGACAATAGTGTTGCCTTTTTCAGCTTGCTAAGAAGTATAAACTTGCTGCGAAAAGAAAACAAAACAATCGGAATCTCCAAAGTATGGATATATATACTGTTTTCCTTGTGCTGGCTGTATTAGCCGGTTTCATGATGGCGTTTAACCTTGGTGCAAACGACGTTGCAAACTCAATGGCGTCTGCTGTTGGTGCTAAAGCCATCACGGTTAAGCAAGCTGTGCTTATTGCGGGTGTTCTCAACTTTGCTGGCGCAGTTTTTCTTGGTGCTCAGGTTACCAAGACAATTTCAAAGGGGATTATTAACCCAGAAATGATTACCGATCCTAAGGTTCTTATGATCGGCATGTTTGCAGCACTACTGTCTGCCGGACTCTGGGTTCTTGTTGCAACTCTCACTGCACTTCCTGTTTCTTCGACACACTCTATTGTCGGGTCTATTCTCGGCTTTGGATTTGTTGTCGGCGGGCCTGAAGTGGTTAACTGGGGCAAACTGGGCTTCGTTGTTCTATCCTGGATTATTTCACCACTGTTTGGTGCTGCAATCGCAGGATTCATATTCTCATCAATCCGCAAGCGCATCCTGTTTCGAAGCCAGATGCTTATGCACGCACGTAAGTGGGCTCCATTCTGGATTGCACTTACATTTACTTTAGTGTTCTTATCCTTCCTGTTTAAGACACCATTCGGTAAAAACCTGCACCTTACATGGTGGGATGCTTCTTACCTTGCTCCACTTGTAACCGCAGTGTTCTGGTGCATTGCAAGATTGTTTGTGAATAAACTTATTCCAGAGCTGGATGAAGAGTCTGAAGCAGTTGAAGAACTGTTCCGGAAAATGCAAATTGGCACCTCCTGTTACGTTGCAATTTCTCAGGGTGCCAACGATGTTGCGAACGCTATCGGACCGGTGGCTGCTATCTACATGATTGCCCGCGACCACGCTCTGCTCAGCAGTGCTGAGGTTCCTCTCTGGCTTCTAGTTGTCGGGGGGGTGGGTATCACTCTTGGTATCGCTCTTCTTGGGCACAAAGTAATGGAAACCGTTGGCAGCAAAATCACCACACTAAACAACACTCGTGGCTTTGCTGTTGATTTTGGTGCAGCAACTACTGTACTTATTGCTTCCAACCTCGGCATGCCAGTTTCCACAACACACGCCTCAGTTGGGTCAATCGTAGGTGTTGGTGTAGCACGAGGTTTTGGTACTGTTAACTTCCAAATTTTATTTAAAATCGTTCTCTACTGGATTCTGACAGTGCCTATTGCAGCACTGAGCAGTATTATTATTTTCCAGTTGCTTCGATGGACGATTCTTTAAACATTTTTCACCGGTAGGTTCTTAGGAGGAAACTGCAATGAAATTTCGCGTTCCATTTTTTGGAATGTTATCCGACCGCACCCCGATGAGCGGACTGCTCGAGCACTACGGGCAAATTGAAAAAGGTATGGGATTTATTCACGAGTCCATGGAGTGCTATATCACCGGTGGCGCCTGCAGAGAATTCTATTCCCTGCAACAGGAAGTAGATGAAGCTGAATACCATGCGGATAAAATTAAACGTAACATCCGCAACCACCTTCCACACGGCCTGTTTATGCCAGTGGATAAGACTCTGTTCATCAACTATACCCGCAGTCAGGATAACATTCTCGACTCCGGTCAGGAAGCATTGAACTGGCTTGGTATGCACCGTCTTGCTATTAAAGAAGACATGCAGAAGCTTCTTCTTGATTACCTGTACGAAGTGACTAAGACCGTTGAACTATTAAAGAGCGCTCTTGAAGCAACAATTGACCTTGTTCAGGGTACTGTCACTGTAAGCCGGCAAGAAACAAAAGAACACTTCCGAGATATTCGCGCACAGCAACGCGAAGTATTCCGTATGAAACAAAATCTTATGGCGGAACTATACAACCTTGATCGTGAATTTAAGGAAGTCTATCAGCTCATGAAGTTTGTAGACAGCCTCTTCGACATGAGTCACAACGCGGAAAATTGCAGCGACATGCTGCGCGCTATGATTGTTCGATAAAGCAAAATGCCTGCGATGCTCAACATCGCAGGCATTTTTTATTCCATGAATATACCACATCCCACCGTATCTGTCGTACTCCCCGTATTTAATGGCGCAGCAACGCTTCCAACTGCTGTGGACAGTATTCTTGCCCAATCATTCACCGACTTTGAACTGATTCTTGTAGATGACGGTTCTACTGATTGTACTCTTAAGATCGTTAAAGGATATGTTGCGCAGGATGAGCGAGTTCGCGGTTTCACCATTCCCCACTCGGGAGTAGCCACTGCTGCAAACGCTGGTTTGTCCAAAGTTCGTGCGCCACTCATTGCACGCATGGACGCTGATGACTATTCCATGCCGGAACGATTAGCACAGCAAGCTACCTACATGCATGGACACCCGGAAATAGGTATTTTAGGAACCTGTGTAAAATTTGGGGGGAACAGGGAAACAGCAGGTGGATATGCACGCTATGTAGACTGGACCAACACTCTCCTGACCCCTGAAGAAATCAGACTACGGCGTTTTCAGGAAGCACCGTTTGCGCATCCCAGTACCATGTACAGAACCAAGCTTGTTGATCGTTTTGGAGGATACAAAACAGGTAACTTACCGGAAGATTACGAGCTATGGCTTCGCTGGATGTCCTTTGGAGTCAAAGCTGCCAAACTTCCAACCACACTACTCGTATGGAACGACCCTCCTGACAGACTTTCCCGAACAGGCGAGCAGTGCATGGTAGATAATTTCTACAAAATGAAATCACCCTACCTTGCTGACTGGCTCCACAAAAACGTATCACCTACCAGACGAATATACGTAATTGGTGCCGGAAAAACCAGCCGACAACGAGCGCTGATATTAGAGCAATACGGTATTGTCATTACAGGATGGATTGATGTCGATCCTAATAAAATTGGTAACATCGTAAACGGAAAACGGGTAGTAGGCAGAGAAATACTGGAACAAGAAACTTGTTTTGCTATCGCCTATCTAGCTGGACATGATGCTAACGATCAACTCGAAGAATTTATGCACACTAAAGGATATAAGCTTGGAAAAGACTATATCCTAGCCTCATAATCTCCTCCCATTTGCAAGCCTTCAGAATCATCAAAACGTGGACAAATAGTTATACGAGATTGGACTGCTTGTGGGCGCCTCCTCAACCACTCAGTTGTATTCAGGAAGCAAAAAACTTCTCCCCCCTGTCCCTATTATCTACCAACTTCCTGATCTGATAGATTAGCATACAAGTTGGCATACCACACAATCAATGCTTGCAGGGAACAGGTACAGCACGCTCTTATCCACTTAAAAGAAGGAAAAGCACTTCATAGCTCTCTATCAGACAAAAAAAAAGACCGCGTTTCGTTTGAAACGCGGTCTAGAAATAAATCTTGGCAGCGACCTACTTTCCCACAGGCTCCCCTGCAGTATCATCGGCGATGGTCGGCTTAACTTCCGAGTTCGGAATGGGATCGGGTGTACCCCAACCTCCATGGCCACCAAGAAAAATATGGCGGGTTAGTCTGTTCTTTGGAAAGGCGAGCAATATTTACCTTGCTGCCACGTCAAAGGACGAACCCTGAAATATTAATCTAATAGGGAGGAAAAGAAT
>NZ_ARQF01000006.1 GCF_000384815.1 Halodesulfovibrio aestuarii DSM 17919 = ATCC 29578 | reverse complement strand
TTTACCGTTGGTGCAGGCGGAAAATATTCCGTTGGAAGCAAAGGTGGTGCTGAAAAGGTTTCTCCAACCGTAAGCACGACTGCGTCACATGACCACCTAATCGCATATGAGACTGGTAATGATCTGTCGGGTTCCACTTATCACAACTTCAACAGCCGCAATACTGGCGATCCCGATGATGGAACGGCTCACACTGGTGGTTCTCAGGCGCATGAAAACCGGCCGCCATACATCGGCGTGTTTTACATTAAATATCTATAGGAGAAGTTATGCACGTAACAGTTATTGCACCAGATAAAGTAGTTCTAGTTGATGGCAGCGCTCTAAAACTACCTAACTTTGATTTTGATGAAACTCTTCACGCTATCCAGTTTGATGGGCAGGAGGGACAAATTGAATTTGAAACACCGGACGGAGGCGTAACCACTGCACCAGTCACAGAATTAGAAGTGCAGCCATATGTGGAAGCATGGAATGCAGAAAAAGCACGACTTGAAGCGATTGTTCCACCGCCGTTAACACTTGATGAAGCCCGCACCGCAAAGCAACGTCAGATCGCAGCCGCGCATGATGCGTTTCTTAAATCTCAAAGCGTGGAATATTCCGAAATGGAGCGGCAAACATGGGATAGCCAGCGTACAGAATCACAAGCGCTTCTCGCTGATCCACAAGCAGCAGCTCAACTTGTACGAGCGATTGCTAATGCACGCGGCATGGATGTGATAGAAATGGCGCGGCGCATTCAAGAGAACACACAGGCATGGTCAGTTCTTGCAGGCCACGCCACAGGTCAGCGCTTGAAGTATCAAGACGCGTTGGAAGCTTGCACGACCGTTGAACAGGTTGAGGCTATTTCTATTTCTTTCACTACACCGGAGTAATCAATGAACCTACTCGCACCGACTACCTACTTAGAAGCCTCTGAAGATCTTAAAAATAGAGTTTGCAACGGCTGCGGCCCAGACGGATTAATAGGCAAACTTGTTCCGGAACATCTTCTAGGCGCAAGCATTGCCGAGGCATGTAATATTCACGACTGGATGTACCAGGAGGGAGAAGATAAGCAAAAAGCAGATCTCTATTTTTTGGCCAACATGATCTACCTGTGCACCCAAAAAAGTAAGTGGCTTTTACCTGCTCGAGCACTGATGGCTGTGCACTTTTTCCTAGCTGTTCATTATGGCGGAGAGGAGTATTTTGTGGTGGATGAGGCTACGTAATAATTGTAGCAGAAACGTATTTAACAAAGCGTTGCAGGTTTTATCCTGTAGCGCTTTTTTTAGGCTTTGGCTTGACGCAGTTGGCTGAAAAGAAATACTTTTCCAACGAAAAATACCAATTAAAGCCAGGAGTTTAATAGTGTCAAAATCATCTTCAATTTATCCTGTGAAATCATTTTCCTGGACACTATTGTCGTCAAATATAGCTCAAAAGCAGCTTGATAAATCGGCCTTTTTTCATAATGGCTCAAGACTACCGAAGCACATTAGGCCTTTTTTTAATTGCCAAAATCACATATCTGCTCAGAACATCATACTGCGTTATAAAGGGAAAGAGTATCAGGCTGCAGTTGTCTATAAGCAAAAGATTAATCGTTTTAACTTAATGTGGCGGGCTGCTTTTTCAAAACAGTTAGCGAAAATGTTCCCGGATAAAAAACGAGATAGTGGTGTCCTGAAATTTACTAAGTTGCGTGATGACTTTTTTGACGTTGAGCTGCTGCGTTGCGACAGTCAGCGGGCAGGCTCTAGCATTACCCCGGTCACAGCAGATGACACAACATCCATTAAAGAGTGTCTTCATTATATCATGAAAGAGCTTCAACGCGGGGCTACAGGTGAAGAGTATACTGACCATCCATTAGCATGCTTTATCCGCGGCGAGTTCAAAGAAGAACTTGAATCTGCAATTGATCAAAAATATTCATCACTCAAAATTTCTACAAGTGCAGGTGCTGGCCAGTGGGCGAGTGTTGTGTGGGGAGCAGTGCTCGACCCCATAGTTACTGCTACCGCAACCAAAGGCTATTACCTCGTTTACTTATTTCACTCTTCTGGGAAGAAAGTTTTCCTTTCGTTGAACCAGGGAGCAACTGCGGTTGAAGAAGAGTTTAAAGGTAACGCAAAAGAGGTTTTGAAAAAGCGTGCATCGTTTATTAGGCAGCGGTTAGGCAAAAAGGTTACTTCCAATATGGTTAAGACTATTGACCTAGGAAGCAGTGTTAAATTGCCACTCCAATATGAAGCAGGACACTCCACCGGTTATGTTTATGACTTTGACAAACTGCCTTCAGAAGCAAAGTTGTTAGAAGATCTTTTTGAACTATGTGGTTTGTATAACGCATTAACATTTCGTGGTGGAGTTACCTCGTCAGTTGATGAAGAAAAAGATAGTAAACGTTCCAAAAAATCAAAAGACGCAAAGAAGAAAACTTCACTTAACGAAAAAAGACAATACAGCCTTCATAAAAAAATTGATCGCAATTCCGTTTTAATCGCGGAAGTAAAGAAAGTGAAAGGCTATCGTTGTGAGGTGTGTGGGATGTCCCTTGAAGAAAAATATGGCGACCTTGGTCGCGAGTATATCGAAGCACACCATCTAGTTCCTATTTCAACGTTAGAAGAAGAGGTTGAAATACCACATGACCCTGTTCACGATTTTGCTGTTCTTTGTGCGAATTGTCATAGGATGATTCATAGATTGGATGATCCAAGTGATCTTAGCCAGTTACAACAACGCATTAAAGCTGTAATTTAGTAGTTAATGTAACTTAATAAGCGTTGCAGATTTACGTCTGTAACGCTTTTTTATGTTTTGCGTTAAGCTAACCCCTATGAAACGTGCAATGTTATATGATCCGGTGAAATTTCTGCGGGATAAGGGGGTCACTCTCCGGCTTGGCTTGCCACAGGATGGCAAGCAGCAGATAGAAGTGTGCTTTGACTCTCGGTACAGGGAAGCCGACAAGGTACAAGCCATATATAAGCGAGTGCAGCAGAGCTATAGCCTGATTCTTATGCAATTGAATGTAAATAAGGGAATGCCGCCGCTCTCTGTAGAGTCCTTACTTGCTAAAGACTACATCCGCATTGCATGCGATGATCGCGGCAAAAGGCGCTATGTAATTACAGAGCGGGGAAAGCGGTGGACACGATAAAAAGCTAACCTAATGTTTTTAATAAATATTTGACAACTACCAATTGTCCTCGATATTATTCTGCCCCCTTAACCAGCCGGACACTTAACAAATGTCCGGCTGGTTAAGGGGGCGGCAGAATTTTTTTTAAAGGTTTTCCTCTGAATGTAACAGATGATGAAGATCAATCTTTACGGATGGAACTACCACTCTATTTAATTACTAAAGAGGTGCGTGTGTCTAGAGCTGCTCTTACATATGAACAGATTATGGGTGATGAAAAAGCAATGTTGCGTGACACGGCTCTCGACCTTGAAGATGGTCCTCACCAAGAGATCATTAAGCTCATGGTATTGCTGACAAACGAAATTTTCTTTGAAACTCATCATGGTTATTTGCCGAGTGATAACAAGCCGGCTGGTGACTTACCTGATGATAATGAGCTTGCTGACTATGTGCGGCGTGCCACTCCTTTTGACCACTTCGAATATGAGGACATCAAGATTCCAATTGTTGCAGAAGATACTTACTTAGGAAATGTAAAATATTCTCTGGATTGTATCACTGGGTGTATTGTTGCACTCCCCCCAGCGACTATTGTCGTTAACTCCTATAGCAAGGACCACACAGATTCTGCTGAATTTAAGTCATTGTTGTGTCATGAAGCAGGACACCTTTTAGGTGGGCACACGACTTCCAGATCTCCAATCGCGGACTATTCTAATATTAGCCAAGAAGTTCTGGATGAGATCAACAACAGCGAACAGCCTGAACTCTTTCTTTATTATCATGCTATGGCCACTTGTGCTCTTAATGGTGGCTATGAAAATAGAGAGATGGAGGCCAACATTATTGCATACAAAATTTATCATGAATTAAATTATCATGATAAATATGGCTGTGATTTTTTAACAGCACAGGAACGGCTCAATACTCATCAAAGCATTTCTACAAAAACGCGAATGATGACAAAAAATATGGTTGCTGAGTTAAGAAAATATGAGCATAACGAGCTCATTGAAAAAGCTAACTCATTACTCATTTAATCAGTAACAAAAAAACGCTGTATCATCCTGATACAGCGTTTTTTCTTAAGCGACGTTCCCTCGCTTATTCGATGACCCGTTACGAACTAATACTCCAAACACTCCAAGAATTACAAAACACCCAAATGCAATGACTCCAAACGGGACTTTACACTTTTGATTCGACTGGGTTACCTCTACCTGTCGTTGCTGTGTTTTATTAAGTTCCTCAAATATCCTATTTATAGCTTGCAATTTTATTTCATCCGAATCCATTGACTGAGCAAGATCTCTTACCGCGTTAACCGAGATGTTGAGGGACGAAGTGAGTTGAATCAGCGTTTCTTTTGTAATGCCTTCATCATGCTTCAGTTCTGCCAGAGAAACTTCTTTTAGCTCTTGAAGAATAGAAACGAAATTTGTTTCTTGAAGAAGCGCTGTAAGCCAGCCTGAACTTGGGCTGACATGTTGGATAGTCTCAAGCAACTCCAACACTTCATCTTTTGTGTAATTCTCTTTAATTTCCGGTAAATCTTGTGATGCTGTCATAGCGAATCCTTTTGCAGATGTATTACCCTTTCGGGGATACAAGTGTTTCTTTTAGGAGGTGAAGGTTTAGGTGGATGAAATCAAAAAACACTATTTAGCTTTACTGAGGTTCGCCCTTTGGCAGAATCAACACAGCGTTCTCAGCACGTTTTTTTACAGCTGTAAGGAACTCTTCCTTATCAGGTACTGAGTCAGGCCATTTTGAGAAGGCATGTTTACCGTCAAGCTTTTCACCATAAGCGAAAAACATATTAAACCAACCACTCTCGGTGAGATCATGATGAACATAGGCAACTTCAACTAGCTCTCCATAATCTTTATTTTTTACAGCAGTTCTGTACTCGCCATTTACTCCGTATGGAACAACACTAATCAGGTGGGCTGTAGGATCCGTCTTTGCAAGGTCATTTAATGATAATTTTTCCTTAAATGTCCCAAACCGACCAAAAACAACTACCACCCTATCATCCTTAGTAAATACAAAAGCACCATCCTGAGTGCCAGTGTAGGTATATTCATCATTCACTCTTAGTAACGTATACTTCTTCCCATCAAAGTTCATAAAGAACTCATTTCCGCTTCTCGTAACATCAAACTTGTAATTATACGTCCAAGCTGGTGGATACTGTTTTGCACAACCAGCAATGGCTAGCAGAAAAAAAGTGCCAAATAATAGCATGATAGTACGTTTCATAATCTATCTCCCGTATGTGTAGATGTGTGTTGTTCAGATTGAAGAGATGGGAAAGACTAAAACAAAAGCTTATTCATATGCAGCTCAAGGTAGAAAAGGGAATATCGCCACGCCAGTTGCGTATCTGCTGTCTAGTGGATTGATAGCCGCAGATAAACATAACGGAACATGGCGATATGTAATTACCGAAAGGAACAATGGGATGAGGTCGTTTATTCGCCCTGTCTAGCGATTATTGCAGCATACTCATCTGACTGATCAAAATACATTTGAAGTCCATTATTCCCTGAAAAAATTTTGCCCTTCTCTACCAACGCCTTAAGATCAACCTTATCAATAAAATCTTCATCCATTCCGTTAATTGCAAAATCATAAAGAACAGCAATAGACCGTGGTTCCAATCCTATTGGTGACAAACAATGGAGAGCACCTCCTCCATTCGGATACTCAGTCATTTGATATGCCGAGAGACTTTTTACATTCAGTATATCTAACGCTTTATAAAATTTAAGACGCCATATCTCACTCATAATCAAACAAGATTCTGTATAAATCTGCGTCTTTATTCTTCTTTCAAGCTCTTTATACTGCTCAATGCTCCTTGCAGAAGCTAACCAATTCATACGAACAGGCTTAGGCGGAATATCTTCTGCCCCTCCAGATAGCACCTCGTATGCATTTTTTAAGCTTTGACTGGCAAGATTCATCAACTCTTTATCCTTATCGTATCTTAACTTTCCATAATACATATATAAAGAGACACCGATAGATATTAATGAAATGACAATTGCAACCCACGGAGCAATCTGCTTCCAAAGTTCATCAATCATATTTTCTATTTCCTCCTATCAAGAAAAGCCCGCTAAGCAAGCAGGCTTTTTTATACATAAATTATGATACTAAGATCTTACCCCATTCTCTAAATCGGAGTTAGAAGAACTAGAAGTTGAACCCTCATCTTGGACTGTTGTAGGAAAAGTTTCAACTTGCTCAGATTCATTCTCCGTTAACTCTGATGAACTGAAAGGCTCAGATTCGGATTCAGATTCGGATTCAGATTCGGTCTCTAAAACTAAATTCGGTTGTGAACTAGGTTGCACTTCATCAAGGTACAAAAACACACGAAAAATAGTCTTTGAGTAGTAGTTATAGTAAAGATAGTAAAAACGAACTGCAAAAATTATTGAACAAAAAAGTAAGCCCATTGTAATAATCTGAAAGGCTGGCATATCTGAAGCAAAATTATTGTGAGTTATAGATATACAAACAGCTGTAAACCAACACGCAAAGGCTAAGTTTCGCATAAAGCCATAAAGTGACAAAAACTTATCGATTCTAGCTCGCACTACATTGTCACGATTAATTACATACCAGTATAAACTCCACCAAACCTCTGTGCTCTTTGCTGTTTCAAAATCAATGGAAAAAATTCTATTGTATTTCTCTTTAATTTTTGTTGCAAATTCAACGGGAAACTTATCTCTCATTCCTAAAAGTTTTCCCAAAAGCAAACTAATCAAAAGCATAGGTAAAGAAAAAACTAAACTAAAAAACAGAAAAAAACATTGGTACCATTTAATTAGCAAATGCGGTGAGCCTTCTTGCCCCGGTATTGACATTAAACCTTCATTGATAATTTTTGCCAACAACCAAACAAACAAAAGAATCACCGAAAGTATAAAAACATCATCTGTACCAAAATGATTCACTAAAAATAGTTTTATCTCCTCAGGCAGCACTCCATCTATTTCCACTCGATAGCTATATAGAACAACCAAGACGTATTGCATCGTAACAAAAAAGAGGTAGAAGTACCTTGTAACATTCAATTGCCACTTTTCATCACTTGTAAGGTTAATGTTTAGCAGTCTATTTGTTGGGTATTGAGTTACTTTTTTCACAAAAAGTTTCTCATAAACCATTGAAGAAAATGTTCCTGCAATATGCCCCATTACATAACTCAACAATGCAAAAACAACTAACCCAGAGATAATAATAGTTGTACTAGGAGTATCCTTTTGAGTGAACAATGCTTTCAGCGCCGTGCAAGCTTCAGTGGAGCAACCCATTGCATAAATAAGCAATGTTCCAAATCCTAACATTGTAACCATTCCTGGAACGAGATACCCAAAATAGTCGTAACTATCTATCCTGATCCCTCTTGCGGTCTCATTCATAAGCCCCCCCCGAATACTAGATACGTAGCTTTTCTTATTTTAACGAAGTCTTAGCTCAGATGCTTACTCTATTATTAAGAGCACACCCAATTAAGAACAAAAAGTATTCAGAAGCGTGACAAGGTCAAATGAATTACCAACATGATATTCATCAACAAACCCGCCGTCCTCAAAGACAAAAACTACCCACCGTGCAGAAGAATGTTCGACTTCAAACGAGTCAGCAACAAAGACATGAACGTCAAAAGGGTTATTTCCTTTTTCAATATTGTCTGAGTAAGAATATTTATTATAGCCAGCTAAGTTCATGAGGTATTCAGGTCTGGTGCCAGATTCATAAAACTCTTTTTCAATCTTTGTTGCAGCACCGTTCTTAAACTCGTAAGCCATCAGCGTATCTCCCGCCTACTTCATCAGTAAGCCCTTACTGTGTCCATTTGTCGCAATCCGCTCCCCCGAGCTTGCACCTTGCACGACTACATGGGCATCTGTTTTCTAAGTCCTTTTCATACTCCAGTCGCATTTGTCTGCGAAAGCCGAAGCTTCAAGAGTATTCGTCTCAGCCTGAGTGTGTGTCTCATTCTGTGAATCCAAAATTTTCATTACCGCCTGCTGGATAACTTCTGGCGAAGCGCCTGATCCTTTAAGTATGTCAGTCGCAACTTTCATGCGTTGAGCAATTGGATCAGTAATTGGCGCGTCTTCTTTTTGTGTGTCTGTTTCTTCCCCAAGAAACAGTCCACCTTCGCCCAATAGAAGCCAAGCTGCGGATAAATCAAGCTTACGGCAAATACGCCCCAAATCTTCAGCACTAGGGCGCTGCCCCTTAGCCCACTTCCTTGATTTTCCACCAGAAATTCCAAGTAGATTATCAAATTTTGCAAGACTAAAGCGTCCGCCGCCGTTTTCTTGAATTTTTTTTGAAGCGACTTCTTTAATTATTTCAAATTGTTCTAGCCAATCGAGCACGAAAAGCTCCAATGTGAGCCTAATTAGGCTTGAAAGTAAGACTAAATAGGCTTATCTCTATTTTAACGAAACAATGAAACCAAACACCATAAATCGAAATAACCGCAAGGGGTTAATTGATGGAACAACGAAACCTGATTCCCGAATTCATATCTGATTTGACCCGTAGTGAAAAGCTAGAAATCTACATGAAGCGTAAAAAGCTGTCGTTTTCCGATATTGGCAAAGCGATCAAAGCATCGCGTACCGCTGCGTACAAGCTGCTTCATGGTAAATCCGTTCCCACCTACCGACATGCGCAGCTGCTTAAAGCTGGCATTCCAGAAATTTTGATTCCACCTGCCCTAGACATTGCACCAGGGCCAAAGCCTAAGAAATCCATACTCGTTTCCCCAGACGATACCGAGCCAAATTACATGGGACAGGCTGCATAAACATCACGCGCCCTGTCCTGCCTACCGATGCTGCTAACAGTGCCGCATACCTAGTAATACAGGCAACGTGCAATTTTTTGGAGAACTACCACCATGACAAA
>NZ_ARQF01000005.1 GCF_000384815.1 Halodesulfovibrio aestuarii DSM 17919 = ATCC 29578 | reverse complement strand
CCAAATTACATGGGACAGGCTGCATAAACATCACGCGCCCTGTCCTGCCTACCGATGCTGCTAACAGTGCCGCATACCTAGTAATACAGGCAACGTGCAATTTTTTGGAGAACTACCACCATGACAAAGTTACAACACCTCGCTTTTCCCGCTGCGCTTTCCCTTGCTCTGGGTGAAAGCGGCCTTTCTCGCGATGAAGCAGGGAACGCCATGGGCTGGAGTGTTAGCAAGACCAGCCGCGTTTTTAATGCAGAAGACAACTACTTTCCTGCCATCCCTTCTATACCGGATCTTTGTGTTGTTTTACGAAACGACATTATTTTGGACTGGCTCTGCGTGAACACTAAAGAACTCCGCAAAGGTCGGCACGACCTTTTGCCACAACTTAGCACGTTGGAAGTGCTTCAGCTGTTGAGTCAGATCGGTGAAGAGATGGGGGAAGTTAACGCTGAAGTCAACAAGGCGCTCGAGGGCGACAACAAAATTCAAAAACACGAAACGCCTAGAATTATCAAAAAAGCCCACCGAGTACTTGCCCGTTATCAGGAACTTATTATCGCAATGCACGCAGTGCAGGAGGAAGCATCATGATGAATCCATCCGTTATTGTTCGTCGTAAATTGGAATGCGTTCGCAACTCTGTTGGAGTGCTTGCGAAGCAGGAAGGGATTTGTGTGGAAGATCAGCTGAACATTAGCAACCTGTACCGCATGATTGCCCAGATTGATGAACGGCACCGTAACAAGCTGAAGCTTACAGGCCACGTTGTTATTCCGCTAAAGCGCAGAGCGTTGGCCGCAGATTGTTTGACTACTGCCGAACGCAATGAATTGGCCAAAAGAGTATGCGGTGGCGGGCACCATGATCCCGCAGCCTAACCTAAACATCACATTTGCATTTTTATCGCCTAATATAACGTGAATTTCTAACGAACTGGAGAGAACATGAATAAAGTAGATTGGGAACGCCCGCTGACTGAAGATGAGAAAGAATTTTTAGAACATATGATCGAAGGGCTGCCGAACTACATTGCACGGCAGCGGGTTCATATATTTCTCGGTGGGTGGTTTGAAGGCAAGACTCTTGCGAATGCAGATCTCAACGGCGACGGCCCACGTTCTATGATCAAAGGTGGTCGTCGCGTCTTATACGAAACTCGCGATCTTGTTGAATGGGCTATCCGCTATTTCGGCATTAAGCGCATAGAGAACAAATTACTCTTTGTCCGTGCGCGGGCGGCATAAAGCTTCTACCGCATCTTGTGTGGCGTCCGGCAATAAGTGTGCATAGCGTTGCGTCATTGTGAGCGTTTTATGGCGCATGAGCTTACGAATACGGTTCAGATCTACCCCGTTCATAGCCATCCAGCTTGCAAATGTATGGCGCAAGCTATGAAACACAATACGCTGCAAATTGCTTGTTGCATCATCATTCAAACCCAGTTCGTTTACCAACTCGGAGAACGTATGCGAAATATCCTTAACTTGACCCCACATCGGCGGAACGACCAGTTTCTGCCGTTTGTCGCGCTGCTTATTGCGGCGCGTCAACATATCGCGAACGATAGAATTCATAGGCACAGAGCCACCGGGCTTTCTATCCTTCTCGTTCTTAATGGTAATAATGCCGGCAAAGAAGTTTACGTCGCCCCATTCGAGGCGCTGAACTTCTCCAAGACGCAAGCCGGCATACAAGGCCAGAATTACACTGTCGTGGACATCCTGCCAACCTTGGGCATGCATGGCGTTGATCGTATTCTCGCGGCGCGTGATGCAAGCATTCAAGACCTGCTCTGCTTCATCGTAAGTCAAAAAGCGTTCACGTCTATTGGTGACGGTGGGCATTTCTACATGCGCCATTGGGGATTCACCAGTGAAGACCGGAATGCCCTCTACGGTGGTCAGCGCTGCCACGTTGAACACTCTACGGATAACGGCAAGCACATGCTTAACCGTGGCATCACTAAGGCCATCTTCGTACAGATCCTCGCGCAGGCGTTCAATGCAATCCGGATTAACCATGTCCAGCGGCAGATCTCCGATACTCGGATGGATGCGCTTTTCTGCGCGGAGGACATCATCACGCCAAGTACGCTTACGCTTCTGAGCCTTGGGAACGTAGTGATCATCAAAGAACTGTCTGAAAGTCAGCCTACCAGCCTGCGCCTTTGCGTGCTCAACGGCTTCGGTCTGCTGGCGTTGTTCTTCCAGCGCTCTGGCTTCAGCGAATGTTCCCGGCTTAATGCCGCGCTTGTAGTTCTGCTGCAATTCACCCATCGCACCAGTAGCTTTGCTGATCGTCCATCCTTCAGAAGCCCAACCCAGTGCCTCAGACACAACTTTACCGCTACGACTCCAGCGCACCAAGTAGTAGCGATCTGCTCTACCGGCATGCTTCCGTGTGGCGTGTTCTCTGTACTGAAGGCCGCGAACATTTGGGACTTTGATATACTTCCTCATGGGTACAGCATAGGTACAAGTTTTTTTGTGGTCAAGGGGTTCATGCGGAATCATACTGAATCACAACTCACTGTTTTTTCTAGAGAAGGAATCTCTAGGAACAATCAACTGTACCCACAATTGGATTCAAAATCCGCCGGCTTTACAGCTGTGGGAGTTCAAGTCTCCCTCTCGGTACCATGTGCATTTTCAAGGGGTTACGTACTGTCTTTACGACGGATCGTAATCCCTTTTTTGCGTTCTATGGGATAACTTCCCCCGTTACTCCCCCGCTTTTGGTTTCTCTTCCCGTATTTCTTTCCCTTTTCTCTCTATCCAGTATCCCAAAAAAAGACGCCGCATTAGCGGCTTCCTTACCCCACGCCGCGAACGCGCGTAGCAAGGGAGGGGTGAGGGCTGCTTCCACCACTCCCCCCGTTTCCCCCCTCTCCCCTCTCCAAGACCTCGCAGAAAGGTCTAAAGGGCAGTATTTAGCCCCAATTTATCGCTCCAAATCACATAGGTTCTTTCCAGCAATATTAGCAATACGGGTACACAGATGCGCAGAGTTTGTGCGGACGTGGTGTTGGAAAAAAACTGAAAATCTGAAAATCGTGCAATCCGCACCCGCTTTACTACCTGCCACCATTTTAAATTTAGTACAGACTGCCGCCCTTTCAAATTCGGCAGTCTGCACCCCAGTGCAAAAAATTGTTTCACGCAATTTTATTGCCACTCCTAAAACCTGTTTGAAGAAAAACTTACCGGAACCTTATGCTGTTTCTTTAAACTGGCAATGTGCTCCGCTTTCTTCTGATCACACATTGGAGGTGGCAGCATGAGCCATTCTAAAAAATCTACGCGCAAGAATTCTGTTACTAAACACAAAAAATCTGCCTCTACCAATAGTTCTCCCAGTAATTCTCCCCTTCCAACAGAAGACAACGCGCAAACAGCTGCGCCAGAACTTACTGTCGCTGAAATTGCACAACTCAGCTGCGCAGATCTGCGTGCGCTGATCCAGAAGCAAGTGGAAGAAGAGCGCCAGCAAGTTTGGGAACAGACAAAAAAAAACTACCCGAACAAAGAGAACCATCCCAAACGCCTTAATGATGAGCTCAAGACTCCACCGCCGGCTGTGATGGCTTGGAAAGTTATGCATGTTCCAGAAAAACGCGGCCCAAGAATTGACCGCCTAATGGATGCCGTGCGCCGTCAGCAATTGGGGGATGCAGAATTATTGGTTGATTTGATCGGAGACAGATTTTGTTTTGATCACAAGCGGGAAGTATTTATGCAGTTCGTCAATTCTCATTGGAAAGACGATGCAAAAAGACAGCACCGCAAGGAAGTTACTATTATGGCGGAGCAGTTTGATCGGGGAAGTAACTATCTATTTTCAAAATATAAAGAGCTTGAATCTCAGATAGAACAACTTTCTCTCAAGATTTCCCAAGCTGGAGACGAACCAGAACAGGCAGATTTAGCAGCAATTGCAAAGAAGAGAAAAGAACTCAAACAAAACAAGTATAATAGAAAAATGCTTGATGATCGTGCCTCAAAACTTCGCAATGATCGTCGTATTTCCGGCGTAATCAATATGGCTAAAAGTGGCGAAGACACGCTTGGTATTGAAGGTACAGAGTGGGACAAGGATCATACTCTGCTGCCTTGTGCTAACGGCATCATCGACTTGGAGACAGGCCACCTCTTACCGCCAGATCCAAAGTACAAAATGCGCCATGCTTCACCATATGAATACCGTGGGTTGCATGAAGAAGCACCGTTCTGGACTGATTTTCTGTACAAAATCTTCTGTAATAATATTGAGTTACTTGAATATTTTGAACGAGTCATTGGCTATGCAGTTACCGGCCTGACCAGCCATAAAGAAATCTACATCGCCATTGGCCCCACAGCCAACAATGGTAAATCGAGTTTATTTAATACAATCATGAAGGTTCTAGGTGGATACAGTTCCACTATCAGTAAGAGCGTATTGCTTCAGGGTAACAAGAAAAACGACGGTGCAGACCCTGCCTTAATGGCACTTGAGGGGCTGCGCATGGCTGTAGCATCTGAGCCAGACAGCAGCGAAACCTTTGATAAAGAAATCATTAAGCAGATTACCGGTGCAGATGAAGTTAGTACACGTGGCCTGTATGAATCACAGGTTGTTCTACAACTGTTTTGCAAATTGTTCGTTCACGCAAACTCTGTTCCCCGAATTAAAAATGCTGACCGAGCATTATTCGAACGTATGCGCTTAATCCCATTTAATGCACGCTTCACAAAGAATCTTAAAGAAGTCGATGAAGCCAAGCACATCTATCACGCTAAACCAAGCAATACTGTCAACGACAGGATAGAAGAAGAAGCCCCCGGCATATTGTCTTGGCTTGTTCGCTGCGCTCGAACTTTCCTCTCTGATCTTGACCTTACCCCACCACTAATAGTGAGGCATGAAGTCGAATCTTATACCGAAGATAACGATCCCATTGGGGCATGGGTTGACGATTGGTGCGAAGTGCATCCGCATGACTCAAATGTGCGAACAAAAGCCAATGATCTTTATGAATCATTCAAGTGCTACTGCATGGAAGAACTCAAGATAAACGAGAAGTATCTCATGAATAATAAAGGCTTTGGCTCTCAACTGACACAGCGTTTTAAGAAAAAGAAAATAAAAATTTTCTACTACTTCGGCATAAGCATCAAAGCTGGTTTCAAAGCTGAAGAGCGCCCTAGCTTACCCAAGTAAGGGAGACCTTCTTTACCCCCATTGGGAGACCTCAAAAAAAGGACGGTCTCCCAATACAACTATCTGTTTTTTAACTTTCTTTTATTTAAAGTAGACGATGTAGACCTTTCTTCAGAAAGCTAGAGGTAGAAAAAAAGAAAATGATGTGCAAAACAACCAAAAATCTCTGCCTTA
>NZ_ARQF01000004.1 GCF_000384815.1 Halodesulfovibrio aestuarii DSM 17919 = ATCC 29578 | reverse complement strand
CGCCTTCAGTGATTGTGTCGTGTCCGTCACCTATGTTGAAGATGTAGGTATCGCCGCCGATACCGCCTGTAATTGTATCGTTACCGATGCCGCCGACAATTACGTCATTACCATTTCCGGCATTGATGATGTCGTTACCGGAGCCGCCGATAATTATGTCGTTACCGCCACCAGCATTGATGGTGTCATTTCCACTTAGCCCTAAAATTCTATTGTCTTCAGAGCCAGTAACAAGAAGGTCATCTCCCTCTGTGCCAATTTTATCAACCAATGAAGACGCAGAAGATGACAGTTCTATTTCACCTAACTCTATAAAATCCTGATTTGACAAAGTGTTTTTAACAATAAAGATAGAACCATCAGCAAATTCCAACTGTTCTATTTGATTGTATCCACTTCCAAGAGCATCAACAATTCGGATTGAGTCAGCTGAACTATGCTTAAAGACGACAAGTAAATCGTCACCATCAGAACGTAGCAGAATGTCAGAAGCAAAGATTCCTTCTCCAAACTTTAGTATATCTGTCGATGCCTGAGAGAGGTTAGCGGTATTATCATGAATAATATCATGGCCATCACCACTATTGTATATATAGACATCTGCGCCAGAGCCACTATTTAGAGTGTCATCGCCTGCGCCTCCCGACAGTGTATTATTACCACCAATAGCACTAATTGTATCATCGCCTGCGCCACAAAATACAGTATCACTCCCTCTACCTACAGAAATGATATCGTTACCAGAACCACCATAGACGATGTTCCGACCATAGCCGGCATCGATTACATCATCACCGGCACCACCAAAGATAGTGTCATTATTATTTAGTGATGTAACAGTATCATTTCCATCGCCACCATATACTGTATTTGCGCCATAGCCGGCATTAATTATATCGTCGCCAGCCCCACCATCAATTGTATCAGCAGAATTACCTGTGGTTATGATATCGTCACCACCAAGACCTTTTAACGTGAGAGCCAGTGGAGTCGATGATAGATCAATAGTATCGGCGCCCTCGGTAAAGAAGATTTCCGGTAACTCATTTCGCACGGAAAACGAGCTACCATCTGCAAAGGCGATACGGTCTATTAACTTATAAGTATTACTTACCCCATCAACAATACGGATGGAATCACTCTCTGTTCCTTTAAACGTAATAACCAAGTCAGTGCCATCTAATGAAAAAACAAGATCATTCTCAGTTATTCCTTCTCCGAATATTATTTTATCACCGTTAACAGTCCCTGAATGTTTTCCTGAAGCATTATCATGGACAATATCATGACCATCGCCACGATTATAAATATAGTAATCATACCCTGCTCCCCCCTCCAGAGTATCATCACCTAAGCCACCCTCAATAGTGTTTGTCCCAAGACCTGTGATGATAGTATCATTACCTTCACCACCATGTAATTCATTGGTTCCACCACTAACGATAATGCTGTCATCACCAGCATCGCCATATATGGTATCATTATGACTCGCTGCGGTGATAGTATCATTTCCGTCATCACCGTGCAGGATATTCTTACCATAACCGGCATTAATTATATCATCACCGGCACCACCGGAAATGGTATCTGCACCACTACCTGCTGTAATTGTATCCTTTCCCTCACCACCATATACGATATTATTACCAGCACCGGCGTTGATGGTATCGTCACCAGTTCCGCCATCAATTGTATCTGCAGAACTACCTGTACTTATGCTATCATCACCACCAAGGCCGTTTAACGTGAGTGCAATTTGAGCCGAGGATTGATCAACTATATCTGCATTCTCAGTAAGAGATATCTCCGAAAGTTCAGTTCGCACAGAAAACGAGCTACCATCTGCGAAGTCAATATAGTCTATTAGCTTATAATTATTACTTACCCCTTCAACGATATGGATAGAATCACTATCTGTTCCTTTAAAGGTAATGACGAGATCATTACCGTCCAAGGAAAAAGCTAAATCATCCTTTGTTATCCCTTCCCCAAACTTTATTCTGTCATTGGTATAATACCTTGTGGCTTCAGCAGCATTATCGTGAATCGTGTCATGA
>NZ_ARQF01000003.1 GCF_000384815.1 Halodesulfovibrio aestuarii DSM 17919 = ATCC 29578 | reverse complement strand
CCCATCCGCCGTAAGCCCAAGGTTTCCGGGGTAAAGGTAATCTGCCCCGGGTTAGTCGGCCCCTAAGGCGAGGCTGAAAAGCGTAGTCGATGGGAAACAGGTTAATATTCCTGTACTTGTATAGATGTGCGATGGAGGGACGGAGTAGGATAGACACGCTGGCTGTTGGAATAGCCAGTGCAAGTGTGTAGGGTTGAGGTACAGGCAAATCCGTACCTCTAGATGCCTGAGACATGATGCGGTGCTCGCAAGAGCGTAAGGTGTTGAGTCCATGCTTCCAAGAAAAGCTTCTAAGTTTAGTCTATGCAAACCGTACCGCAAACCGACTCAGGTGGGCGGGATGAGTAATCCAAGGCGCTCGAGAGAACTGTAGTTAAGGAATTCGGCAAAATGACCCCGTAACTTCGGGATAAGGGGTGCTCTTTGTTGTTAGTTTCTTAGCGAAACAAAGCAACGGAGAGCCGCAGAGAAATGGCGGTGGCGACTGTTTACTAAAAACATAGGTCTATGCAAAGTCGTAAGACGACGTATATGGACTGACGCCTGCCCGGTGCCGGAAGGTTAAGGGGAGTTGTTAGCATTAGCGAAGCAGCGAACCGAAGCCCCGGTAAACGGCGGCCGTAACTATAACGGTCCTAAGGTAGCGAAATTCCTTGTCGGGTAAGTTCCGACCTGCACGAATGGCGTAACGATCTCCGCACTGTCTCAACTACAGACTCGGTGAAATTGAATTCGCGGTGAAAATGCCGTGTACCCGCAGCAAGACGGAAAGACCCTGTGCACCTTTACTATAGCTTGACATTGGGTTTTGGGCTAGCATGTGTAGGATAGGTGGGAGGCTTTGAAGCAGGCACGCCAGTGTTTGTGGAGCCAACCTTGAAATACCACCCTTGCTAGTCTAAGGCTCTAATCCTCTACCGTTATCCGGTTAGGAAACAGTGTCTGGTGGGTAGTTTGACTGGGGCGGTCGCCTCCTAAAGAGTAACGGAGGCATACAAAGGTTCGCTCAGACTGATTGGAAACCAGTCGTTGAGTGCAAACGCATAAGCGAGCTTGACTGTAAGAGAGACATCTCGAGCAGGAACGAAAGTTGGTGTTAGTGATCCGGTGGTTCCGCATGGAAGGGCCATCGCTCATTGGATAAAAGGTACGCCGGGGATAACAGGCTGATCGCGCCCAAGAGTTCACATCGACGGCGCGGTTTGGCACCTCGATGTCGGCTCATCACATCCTGGGGCTGAAGCAGGTCCCAAGGGTACGGCTGTTCGCCGTTTAAAGTGGTACGCGAGCTGGGTTTAAAACGTCGTGAGACAGTTTGGTCCCTATCTGCTGTGGGCGTAGGAGATTTGAAAGGACTTGCCCCTAGTACGAGAGGACCGGGGTGAACGAACCTCTGGTGGGTCAGTTGTCGTGCCAACGGCATAGCTGAGTAGCTACGTTCGGAAGGGATAACCGCTGAAAGCATCTAAGCGGGAAGCCTCACTTAAGATAAGATCTCCCTCTCATTTATGAGCTAAAGGA
>NZ_ARQF01000002.1 GCF_000384815.1 Halodesulfovibrio aestuarii DSM 17919 = ATCC 29578 | reverse complement strand
TTGAAAGCATGTGACATTGCTTACAACGGCGTGATGGACGGTTCCGCAGTTGCCTTTAAACAAGGCTACATCACCAAAGATACAGTTGCCCGTGTCGCGCATATTGCCGCCATCTATCACAGCAGCTGGAAAGCTGCCTGTACCGCTTTGGAAGAATACAAAGTGGCAGAAGAATCCGGTGATTCTGTAAATAAGGAGGTGAAGCGCATTGCCCTAGATGCTGCGGTTTCCCTAGCACGGACCAGACTGGATGAACTCAAAACCTATTGGCACGAAGCTAAAGGCGCATACACCGAACTGAAGGAGAAAAGCGATGAGTAGAAACGACAAGATTCTAAATATTATCGAGTTCACTCTCGAAGTTGGCCCCGACCTTGTTCAAGGGATTATCGACTTATGCCGCTCTGGAAATGTCACCCCTGAATCAATCCGGAACATGAAAGAAGCTTCTAAAGACCCATACGAGATCCTTGCAGAACACGGCATCAACCTTAAGGACGACTAGCCATGCTTTCCCGCGAACAGATGATTTCTGATTTTCGCGCCATCCTTGATGATGTCGGGCAGCTGATCACGATTAACGATACAGAGCTGCTCGCCATTGTCAAAGACGGTGGAACGGAAATGCTTAGTGATGGAGACGAACGCCAAGGCTTAGGCGGTTCAGTATCAATAATGGAGCTACGCTTTATCGCTGACGACTGGCCCCACCTCCCCAAGATTGGTGCTGATCTGACCATCAACGACGAAGCATGGACGGTTAACAACCGTTGGAAGCTGTGCTTGGGAACCACCCTAAAACTACAATTGTTTCAGGAAGTATTTTAATGCCTCTGGTGAATATCGATAGCGCACAGATTGAACAAGCTGTGAAGAAAGCAGGACGCGCCTTGCAGCTTGTTCCTCAAGGCATTGAAAAAGTAACTTCGCATGCAATGAACCGCACGATTACGGGCATCCGTACTGACATCGTGAAGACTGTTTGCGGAATCTACAACGTACCTCAATGGCGAGTGCGAAACCACATATCCATATTCAAGTCTAACCGGAAAGACTTGCGCGCACATTTACGGCTTGAAGATAGCAAAAACGTTTCTTTAATGCGCTACGGCGGGCGTTCTGTCGCTATCAACAGGAAAATGTCCAAGCGCAAAGGTGCCACGGTTCAGGTTCATAAAACAGGTACGCGAAAGCCCATCCATGGTGCCTTTATTGCCAAAGGGCGTAACCACGCAACGCTCATATTTAAACGTGACGGAAAAGAACGAAACCCTATTCATGCTTTGTATGGCCCGGGCTATCCCAATTTATTCAAAGA
>NZ_ARQF01000001.1 GCF_000384815.1 Halodesulfovibrio aestuarii DSM 17919 = ATCC 29578 | reverse complement strand
TTGAAAGCATGTGACATTGCTTACAACGGCGTGATGGACGGTTCCGCAGTTGCCTTTAAACAAGGCTACATCACCAAAGATACAGTTGCCCGTGTAGCGCATATTGCCGCCATTTATCACAGCAGCTGGGAAGCTGCCTGTACCGCCTTGGAAGAATACAAAGTGGCAGAAGAATCCGGTGATTCTGTGAATAAGGAGGTGAAGCGCATTGCCCTAGATGCTGCGGTTTCCCTAGCACGTACCAGACTGGATGAACTCAAAACCTATTGGCACGAAGCTAAAGGCGCATACACCGAACTGAAGGAGAAAAGCGATGAGTAGAAACGACAAGTTTCTAAATATTATCGAGTTCACTCTCGAAGTTGGGCCTGACCTTGTTCAAGGGATTATCGACTTATGCCGCTCTGGGAATGTCACCCCTGAATCAATCCGAAACATGAAAGAAGCTTCTAAAGACCCATACGAGATTCTTGCAGAACACGGCATCAACCTTAGGAACGATTAGCCATGCTTTCCCGCGAACAGATGATTTCTGATTTTCGCGCCATCCTTGATGATGTCGGGCAGCTGATCACGATTAACGATACCGAGCTGCTCGCCATTGTCAAAGACGGTGGAACGGAAATGCTTAGTGACGGAGACGAACGCCAAGGCTTAGGCGGTTCAGTATCGATAATGGAGCTACGCTTTATCGCTGATGACTGGCCCCACCTCCCCAAAATTGGCGCTGATCTGACCATCAACGATGAAGCATGGACGGTTAACAACCGTTGGAAGCTGTGCTTGGGAACCACCCTAAAACTGCAATTGTTTCAGGAAGTATTTTAATGCCTCTGGTGAATATTGATAGCGCACAGATTGAACAAGCTGTGAAGAAAGCAGGACGCGCCTTGCAGCTTGTTCCACAGGGCATTGAAAAAGTAACTTCGCATGCAATGAACCGCACGATTACGGGCATCCGTACTGACATCGTGAAGACTGTTTGCGGAATCTACAACATACCCCAGTGGCGAGTGCGAAACCACATTTCCATATTCAAGTCTAACCGGAAAGATCTGCGCGCACATTTACGACTTGAAGATAGCAAAAACGTTTCTTTAATGCGCTACGGCGGGCGCTCTGTCGCTATCAACAGGAAAATGTCCAAGCGCAAAGGTGCCACGGTTCAGGTTCATAAAACAGGTACGCGAAAGCCCATTCATGGTGCCTTCATTGCCAAGGGACGTAACCACGCAACGCTCATATTTAAACGTGACGGAAAAGAACGAAACCCTATTCATGCTTTGTATGGCCCGGGCTATCCCAATTTATTCAAAGA